>CALMTA010000294.1 GCA_937872505.1 uncultured Neisseriaceae bacterium
TTACTGTAATTGGGGAGCACTCAATGGCAGGTGGAGCAACTGGCATTGCTCAAGATTTACCTCCATATGTATTAGCGCTTGGTTATCGTGCTGAACCTAAAGGAATTAATACTATTGGGTTGCAGCGTAGAGGATTTACTTCAGAACAGATTGAACATATTAAGAATGCTTATAAGATATTATACAGGAACGGTCTGTCTTATAATGAAGCAAAATTATATATTGGTGAATTAGCTAATGAAAATAAAGAGTTGCAGTTATTTGTTGATTTTTTTAATGAATCAACACGTGGAATAATACGTTAAATGATAAAAGTAGCAATTATTGCAGGTGAGCCTTCGGGAGATTTATTAGCATCTGGATTAATTAGTGAATTGAAAAAGCAAACTCATAATAACATTAAATTTATGGGTATTGGCGGTAACCTAATGGCAAGAGAGGGATTTGTATCATCTTATGATATGCAGTCTCTTTCAGTTATGGGTATTTTTGAAATAATAAAACATTTACCAAAAATACTCATAATTCGTGCAAAAATAATAAAAAAAATTATAGAATTTAAACCAGATGTTTTTATTGGTATAGATTTACCAGACTTTAATTTTTATGTTGAAAAATCACTTAAAAAACATGGTATTAAAACAGTTCATTATATAAGCCCTACAATTTGGGCTTGGCGCTATGAGCGTATTCATAAAATTAAAACGTCTACAGATTTAATGTTATGTGCTTTTCCTATGGAAGAAGTTTTATATAAAAACGAAGGAATAAAAGCAAAATTTGTAGGGCATATTTTAGCTGATAATATTGAACAAGATATAGATACTGAATCTTATAAAAGAAAATTGGAATTAAAAGATAAAGTATTTACTATTTTAGTAGGTAGCAGGGTAGGTGAGATAAAAAGCTTAGCTAAAATATTTATTGAGTCATGCAATATTATAAATGCAGACATTGAAAATTCTATTTTTCTCTTTCCTTTTGCCAATCAAGAAACCTGCAATCTATTTAATAAATTCTTACAATCCTCTATTATTAAATTTAAATATAAATTATTATTAAATCAGACTAGTGATGCGATAAAAGCTAGCGATATGGTATTAGCTAAAAGTGGCACTGTTACTTTAATGGTTGCTTTATGTAAAAAACCTTTGATTATTAGTTACAAAATATCTAAATTGACTGAGTGGATTGTTAGAAGAAAAATTAAAATAAAATATGCTGGTTTACCGAATATATTATTAAATGAACCTATAGTAGATGAGGTTTTACAGAATGATGCAAATGCAAAAAATTTAGCAATACATTTTATAAAGCTTTATCATGATAAAAATAGGCAAAAATATATGATAAGTAAATTTGATCAATTACATAATTTACTAAAACATAATGCTAGTTTTGAAGCAGCTAAGGCAATATTAAATCTTTTAGAAAGATAAGGTTTATGACTGAATTAATCTGTGGTGTGGATGAAGCAGGAAGAGGACCTTTAGCAGGTAAAGTATATGCTGCTGCAGTTATTTTAAATCCCATGATAAGTATTAAGGGGTTAACAGATTCAAAAAAGTTAAGTAATATTAAACGCGAGGAATTATATGAAAAGATTATAGAAAGTGCTTATGCTTATTCAATAAGAAGTGCAGATGTAGCTGAAATTGAACAGTTAAATATTTTACAAGCAACTCTCTTAGCCATGAAACGGGCTGTTGAGAGTTTATCTATTATACCAACTTTAGTGCAAATTGATGGCAATAAGGCACCTAAATTAGCAGTAAAAACTGAAACTATAGTTAAAGGTGATTTAAAAGTTTCAGCTATATCTGCAGCTTCAATTTTAGCTAAGGTAACTAGAGATAGAGAAATGATAGAAATTGATAAAATTTATCCCGAATATGGTTTTATTAATCATAAAGGATATGGAACAAAAGAACATTTAGCAGCAATTGCTAAATTTGGTGTATTACCAATTCATCGTAAGGGATTTGCCCCCATTAAGTATTTAGTTAAGGATTTATTTTCATGAATAACCCAAGCATAAGTAGACTTTCATTTTTAGCGGTAATTATGGGTTTTATTTTTTACTGTTATGAATATTTATTGAGAATTTCACCTTCAGTTATGCAAGGGGAATTAATGTTATATTTTAAAATTAATGCAACTATGCTGGGTACTTTGAGTGCCTTTTATTATTATTCATATACGCCTTTACAATTGGTAGTTGGTGCTATTGTCGATAAATATGAAATCAAAAAAGTATTAGTATTATCTGCGTTAATGTGTGCTGTTGGGACAATGTTTATAGCTTGGTCAGATAGTTATGTAATGGCATCAACAGGGCGTTTTTTGCAAGGATTAGGTTCTGCATTTGCATGGGTATCAATTTTAAAATTAGGGGTATTATTTTTACCTAAAAGATGGCTTGGTTTTGTTTCAGGAGTTGGCTCGGTTTTTGGGTTTTTAGGTGCTGCAGCTGGACAAATTGCTATGGGATATGTGGTGCAAAATTTAGGTTGGAAAGCGGTATTGAATGTATTAGCTATTGTGGGTATTCCTTTAGCTTTTTTATTTTATTTTGTGCTTCGGAAGGCAGAAAATAAATTAAATGTTAATATAACTACAAATATTAATACCTCACTGAAAGGCTGGTTAGTTAGGTTTTTAATTGTTACTAGGAAACCGCAAGTTTGGTGTGCAGGAGGTATTGCTGCTTTATCTTTTTTACCTACTATTGTTTTTGCTGAATTATGGGGTGTTACTTATATTAGTAAATTATATAATTATTCTACAGCACAGTCAAGTTTTGTGACTGCTATGATTTTTGTTGGTTGGGCTATTGGCTCATTGTTAATGGGGGTTATTTCTATATTCTTTCATAATAGGTTAGCTATTATGCAAACAGGTATAATTTTGGCATTTATTACTTCTTTAATAATGTTATATGTGCCATTATCGTTTGCATCACTTTGTTTATTTTGTATATTATTTGGTGTATTTTCTGCAATTGAAGTTTTAACCTTTCCAATGGGCATAGAGGTAGTAGCAAAAAAAATTGCCGGTATTGCCGGTGCTTTTGTTAATTTTTTATGTATGCTAAGCGGCATGTTATTTCAACGAATTGCGGGGCAAGTTTTAGATTTTGAATGGTCTGGTCAAGTAGATAGTAATGGAGTGAGAATATATTCAATTACTGATTATAAAGTTGCTGTGAGTATAATTCCTATTTCTTTAGCTATTTGTGCAATTTTTATTATAATGCTTAAAATTAGAGAAAATAAATTAGGAGAGTAATATGGAGCATACAAAACCAAATTTTGAGGATAAAATTATTGAACCATATGTAATTACAGAAAATTTATCCTTAATTAAAAAGAAATCCCCAATAGTTTTTACTAATGGTTGTTTTGATATTTTACATAGAGGGCATGTCACTTATTTAGCCCAAGCAAAAGCTTTAGGGGCTTCTTTAATTGTTGCTCTAAATTCAGATGAATCAGTAAAGCGTTTAGGTAAAGATAAAATTAGGCCAATTAATAATTTGCTTGATCGTATGGCAGTGATTGCTAGTTTAGAGTCAGTTAATTATGTTACTTATTTTAATGAAGATACACCTCTTAATTTAATTTTGCAGTTAAGACCAGATATTTTGGTTAAAGGCGGTGATTGGGAAGTAGAAAATATTGTTGGTAGTAGTGAAGTATTAGCTTATGGTGGTTCTGTATATTCTATACCATTTATGTTTAATACTTCTACTACTAAATTAATAAACAAGATACGTTATGTATAAAACTATTGAGTGTTTAAAATTTCTTGATACTCCGAAAAATCAACTTCAATTAGCTAAAAAACTAAATTTATCTAGTGTAGAAATTTTAGAATTAATTGGTAAGATAAATCATATTGACTCAAACTTAATTAAAAATACTGAAGAAAATCAATTTTATCTTAATCGAAAGTTAAAATGGTTAGATAAAGACTTAATAAATTTAGAAATTCTTAAAAATGGTGGTGAATATAAATTAGAAATATTAGATGAAGTAGATTCAACTAGTAGTTATATTAAAAATAATCTATCTATTCTAGAAAATCAAACTATCGTTACAGCAGAATATCAATCAGCAGGTAGGGGTAGGTATGAACGTAAATGGATAAGTAAAATTGCACATGACATAACGGTTTCAATGCTATATTTTTTTCCAAAAAATTTTAATTACGAATATTTACCATTAATAGTAGCTATTGCTATTAATAGGCTATTTAAAGATTTTAATTTAGTTACTAAAATTAAATGGCCTAATGATATACTATTATCGGATTGTAGCAAAATTGCAGGTATTTTGGTAGAAAGTGGAACTTTTGTTAATAAAAGATATATAATAATTGGTATTGGGATTAATAATATTTTTGATTATGAAAGAAACAAAGTATTAATAAACTTAATAAATTATGTAGATGATATTTTGAAAGTATATCAAAGGTTTGGGTTTAAAGTATTTTATCAAGAATGGTTAGATAATT
>CALMTA010000295.1 GCA_937872505.1 uncultured Neisseriaceae bacterium
AAAAAATACCCCTAAACCCAACCCGCCCTGGCGCCTTAGCTAATGTGGGCACAAACTCTCTCTGCCCCCCAGAACTATTTCCCTGACCTCCAGGAAGCTGTACAGAATGAGTTGCATCAAAAACTACTGGACAATTTGTATTGCGCATTATCACTAATGAACGCATATCTGAAACTAAATTATTATAACCGAAACTAACGCCCCTTTCACATGCCATAATTAATCCATGTCCTTCAACATTTAATGCTTTATCCGTAACATTTTTCATATCCCAAGGAGCTAAAAACTGCCCCTTTTTAATATTAACTACTTTACCTGTTTTTGCTACTCTTTTTATAAAATTAGTCTGCCGGCATAAAAAAGCTGGAGTTTGTAATATATCAGCAACTTCTGCTACTTGATCTATCTGTGCTTCTTCATGTATATCAGTTAGAACTTTTACCCCTAATTGTGATTTAACTTCCGATAATATTCGTAACCCCTCATCTACCCCAAGACCTCTAAAAGTTTTATCTGAACTACGATTGGCCTTATCATAACTAGATTTATAAATAAATGGAATTTTTAATTTATCTGTTATATCTTTCAAATATCCTGCAGTATCAATAGCCAATTGTTTTGATTCAATAACACATGGTCCTGCAATTAAAAATAAAGGTTTTTCTAAACCCACCTCAAAATCAAATAATCTCCAATTTGTTATCATCTTAAAATTTCCTTCGCTTACGATTATTCAACGCTGAATTTACATATGAAATAAATAATGGATGCCCAGTTTTAGGGTTTGAGGTAAATTCAGGATGAAATTGACAAGCAAAAAACCATTGATGCTCAGGTAATTCAATAATTTCAACCAATCCTTTCATACCCGTAGATACTCCGCTCACTACCAAACCATTTTGTTTCAATTGTTCAATAAAATTATTATTTACCTCATACCTATGCCTATGACGCTCAAAAATTGAGTCTGTAGCATAAATTTCATGAGCTAATGAATTAGCTAATAATTTACATTCCTGAGTTCCTAAACGCATAGTACCGCCTAAATCGGAAGTTTCATCGCGCTTTTCTATTGTACCGCCTTTATCTTCCCATTCATTAATCATCGCTACTACAGGATAGGGAGTATCTTTATTAAACTCTGTAGAGTTAGCACCCGAAAGCCCAACAATATTTCGTGCAAATTCAACTATAGCAATTTGCATACCTAAACATATCCCTAAATAAGGAATATTTTTTTCTCGAGCAAACTGCACTGCTAATATTTTTCCTTCAACACCACGCTTACCAAAGCCCCCGGGAACTAAAATTGCATCTACTTTTTCTAAAAGGCTATAATCTCCATTCTCTATTGTCTCTGCATCAACATAATGAATCCGTACTTTTGTTTTAGTATGAATACCTGCATGAATTAAAGCTTCATTTAAAGACTTATAAGATTCAATCAATTCAACATATTTGCCAACAAACGCAATATCTACAGTATGTAGCGGCTGTTCGATTGCCTCTACAATATTATCCCAAATAGACAAATCCGCTGCTTTAACATCTAGGTGCAAATTTTCACAAATAATATTATCAATTCCTTGATCATGCAACATTCTAGGAACTTTATATATACTAACTACATCATAACAAGCAACGACTGCATTTTCCTCTACATTACAAAATAGTGCAATTTTTTGTTTATCTGAAAGTGGTAATGGTCTATCCATTCTACATAACAAAATATCAGGTTGAATACCAATTTCTCTTAATTCTTTAACTGAATGCTGCGTTGGTTTAGTCTTTATTTCACCAGCACCAGGTAAATATGGAACTAATGTTAAATGAATATAACAAGTTTTACTTCGACCCAATTCATTTCTTAATTGACGAATTGCTTCTAAAAATGGCAACGATTCAATATCACCAACTGTACCACCCACTTCAACTAATGCTATATCAAAATCTTTTGCTGCAGTTTTAATTTTAGTTTTTATTTCATCAGTAATATGGGGAATAACTTGTACTGTTTTTCCTAAATAATCCCCTCTGCGTTCTTTTTTTATAACAGACTCATAAACCTGCCCCGTAGTAAAATTATTCATTTTATGCATTTTAGTAGAAATAAATCTTTCATAATGACCAAGATCTAAATCAGTTTCTGCACCATCTTCTGTTACAAATACTTCACCATGCTGAAAGGGACTCATTGTTCCCGGATCAACATTTATATAAGGATCCAATTTAAGCATAGTCACTTTTAACCCTCTAGATTCAAGAATAGCAGCTATTGATGCTGCTGATATTCCTTTACCTAGACTTGATACTACACCACCTGTAATAAAAATATATTTAGTCATTTTCTTTTTACTTCTTAAATTTATTTTTAAATATTAGTTATGCTCGTTCCATATATTCACCTGTATCTGTATTTACTTTTATCTTCTCACCCTTCTCAATAAAAGGTGGCACCTGCACTTGAATACCAGTTTCTAAAACTGCTGGTTTAAAAGATGTGGTGACTGTAGAACCTTTAATACTAGGATCAGCTTCAATCACCTCTAAAATTACTGCTTGCGGTAATTGCATTCCTATTAATCTTTCATTATGAAAATTTATCTGCACTACCGTATTAGGAATTAAATAACCAGTTTGCCCCTCTAAAGAATCTGCAGGAACACTTATCTGTTCAAATGTAGTGTTGTCCATAAATATATAGTTTTCACCATCATTATATAAATAGTCCATCTCTCTAGATTCAACATAAGCCTTATCCACTTTTTCATCAGTTCTAAATCTTTGGTTTACTTTCGTACCTTGTTCTATATTTTTCATTTCTACCTGCATATATGCGCCACCTCTGCCACCAACATGTACATGATAACATTTTAAAACTTTCCATAGCTTTTTTTCCCATTCAAGCAAGTGTCCCACACGAATTTCTGTAGCTAAAATTTTCGCCATTTTTAATCCTTTTTATATATTTAACTCATAATTATAACACTGCATATACTATATAAATGCTTTAACATCGTAATGTTAATATTACTGGTGTATGATCGGAAGGTCTCTCATGTTTTCTTGGCATTATATCAATTTCACAATTTATAATTTCAGGTACTAATGGTTTAGTTACTAGAATATGATCAATCCTTAAACCCATTTTTCGCTTAAATGCAAAGCTTCTATAATCCCACCACGTATACGCAACCTCATCAGTATTAACTACTCTAAAACTATCTACTAATCCTAAACTTAAAAGTTTATCAAAGCCTTCCCGTTCAGGTATAGAACACAAAACTTGGTTTTGCCAAGCTAGCGGATTATAAACATCTATGTCTTTTGGCGCAACATTAAAATCCCCTAAAACCACAAGTTTAGAGTTTACCTCTATTTCCTTACGCAAAAAATTATATAATTTATCTAACCAAGTCATTTTATAAGTAAACTTGTCGCTTGTTACTGATTCACCATTAACAACATATACACAAACAATTCTAACCTCATTTATTGTCGCACTAATCACTCTTTTTTGTGGATCATCAAACCCGGGAATATCATACTGTATGTTACCTAGAGGAAACTTAGAAACTATGGCAACTCCATTATAAGTTTTTTGGCCATTAAAAGCAAAATAGTAACCATGGGCATTAAATTCTTCTTTAGGAAAATTATCATTATCTATTTTTAATTCTTGTAATGCTAATACATCACATTGCGAATATTTTAGCCAATCTAAAACTTGCGGTAATCTTACTTTTAGCGAATTTACATTCCAAGTAGCTATTTTCATTTAATTTTTTCCTGATAAAACTATCATTCATAAAATTTAACATTTATACCCATCTTAGCAATTCTAAGAGCAATATTTTCTAAATATTGCTCACTAACTTTAGATAACCCTTGCCCTTCGATAAGAGCAGGAGGGCGTGCTATGGAATATAAAAGAACACCTGCAATATTATTTTTAACTTGTGATAAAAAATCTAAATATAATTCTATTTCATTTTTATCTGGATCCTCTATATTAGTTTTAAAAAGACATGTCTGTATATAAGTTTTACATATATCTGCTGCTAACCTTAATCTTTTTATTACACTTTCTAGTGATAAATTTACTTGATTAATTCTTTGCATAGCAATTTCAGAAATACAATCAACTTTAAACCATATTTCACCATTATTTAAATTTAAAGTTTGAAGAGCTAAAAGAATATCTTTTCTTTCAATTTCACTTCCATTGGTTATTAAAATCGTTTTTACTTTATTTTCTAAATTATATTTCTGCCTTAATTTTGCAATTATTTCTACTACTTTTAAAAACTGTTTTGATAAAGTCGATTCACCATTTCCTGAAATTGAAATATCATTAAATCTCTGTAATGCCTCAGGCGCTACTATTTTAATAAAACCCTCATTAACAATCTTATTTAACATATAATCTAATTCAAGTTCTAATTTTTTAAGATCAATACTCTCTGGTTTACCACGAACTAAATTTTCCACTTGACAATAATTAACATTTAAATTTATACCTAATGATACCCCTTGACTACGCCTAGATAAAACTGGGTAAATATAAGTTAAATCATTAAATTTACGAGAATGATCAGTAAAAGTAAGTTTAGACATACAATAATTCTTTTTTAATAAGAAAGGGTAGCTAAGCTACCCTAATTCAGTTAATTATAGAGTAATTAAATACATCTTTTATAAATCTTGCTTATGCTTAGTAATAATTAATATTGGTATTTCAGTATCATGTGCAATATCTTCTGCCACTCCACCTGTTATAAAGTGAGAAAATGAACCTAAGTGATGAGAACCCAAAACAAATAAATCCGCTCCCCATTCTTTAGCATCGTCAGCAATTAAAGAAGCTAAATCAGCACCATAGTTTTCTAATAAAACTACTTCTGCATTTTCCATACCCTTTGATTTTAATATTACTTTGATATGATCAATTAATTTATTAGCAATACCAATTAAAGTATCTTTTAATTCAGCTACTCCAACCATTTCAATTTCAAAATTAATTTTTTTTAAATTTACAACATGAGCTATTCTTAACTGTGAGCCGTTTGCTTTAGCTAAATCAATAGCTTCTTGAACTACTTTATCTGAAATATCTGAATTATCAACCGGAGTATATATTTTTTTAAACATGACGAGCTCCTAAACAAAATTATAGGTATTATAATAGAATTTCATATTAAACTGCAAATCATTTAATTTTTAAAAGCCGAAATTTTAATTCTCTAACTCTTTCAAATTATAGTATAGTTTTAAAGATTCAGGGTTTCTAAGCACGTTTAAATTTTTTACTTCCTTACCATTAATTATATTTTTAACTGCCAATTCAACTTTTTTATTATTTATAGTATACGGTATATCTTCAATATCAATTATTTTTGCAGGAATATGCCGTGGGGAACACTGCATCTTAATCTCATTTTTAATTTTATAAACCAATTCTGGTTGAATTTTTTCCTCATTAAATAACTGCTTCCGGTTTTCCGATATAATTCTTTAAAAACAC
>CALMTA010000296.1 GCA_937872505.1 uncultured Neisseriaceae bacterium
CAAACTATATTTTATTGAAATAGTACCATCTTCTGCTAAACGACCTTTTGGACACCAACCGCCGTGATCTATATTATATTTCAAAGCTAAATCTAGAGCTGCTCTATCTACTCCAGTTTGCCCACCAGATACAATTTTTTTAATTAAAATATTAACTAAATTATTTGATTCTAGTTTATTAGCAGATTCAAGTTTATAACTTGACATAGTAAAATTTCCTATTCTATTATTAATAATTTTCTTGCCCCTTAAGATAATTTTCCGGAATAAATCTTTGTGGTAACCCGTATATATCCATTTTAGTTATTTTTTTTATAAAAAACACTAGAATACTACTTGGGTATGCCAAAATAACAATGCTTATAACTTTTATACTATAACTCATTAAAATTATTTTTAAAATATTATTTATTTCAATTGCATTAATTTCCATTAAAATTATCGCAATTATTGAATATATAGCCGCTGAAAATGCTGATGAACCAAGACTACGTAACCAAAAATATTTACCTCTTAATAATATCTTCCAACGTACCAGAATATACACATTTAATACGTTTGCAATTACATATGCAATAAATCCACTATAAACTATTCGCAGCAAGTTATTACCTAGCAATTGAGAATAAACTTCATTTGTTTTGAAAAATGATGGGAAAGGCAGATGTATTACTAAATTACAGATCAAAGAAAATATAGATAACATAGCGTAACCACATAATATTAAATTGCGGGCAATCTTATAACCATATATTTCAGCAATAATATTATCTAAAATAAATACTAATGGAGATGTCAATGTTCCTCCTAATATAAAGCAATTATCAATACCTACATATCTATTAGTTAAAATAGCATTAATAAACATAATACAAAGATAAACCATGCTAAGCATCATCAACATATTGTAAGATTTAAAATTAATTTTTTCTACATCATAATTCATATTTGAGTTCTCAATTCTTTTATAGATTTTTATTTTATAAGTTTTAGATTAAAGTCAGTACTTCTATTATTATATGGTTCTATTCTATTTATTTTTTTGCCCATCATAATACCTAAATAAAGTGCTTGTATGGAATCAAAATTTTTTATAAGTGCAGTTTGAATAATTTCTTCCAGTGAAAAAAATAGTGCTTCGTTATTACGAATTTTCACTACCTCAATATCTAAATTTCTCATTTGACTTTGCAATTTATATTTACCATATCTAGATTTTAACCATATATTATTAAAGTCTATGAAATTATCATTTGCATGCTTTAATCCCAAATAACAAGATTGTATGGGGTGTAATCTTTCTAATATGTATAAATCCATCATCAATTCTGTAGCGGTAAAATGTAGAAATACTTTTGTGTTAATGCACTGAACCTTATAGTTTGCATTTTTATTTTCAAAATCAACAATTCTATAATGTACATAATTATTATGTAATAATTTATATTGAGCAATATAGTTTTTTAATCTTCGCATTCACATACCTTTTCTGAACTACATTGAATGTAATAAATTATTTCTGCATACTATTTTTATTATTTGATACATTATCTATTAAATTATATGTATGATTTAAAATCAATTTATAACAATGAATAATATCATATGCTATTTTGCAATTGCAAGTCAGTTTTTATCTAAAATACTTTTAATATCAGTCACTTTAAGACATGTATATTTTAAATTTGTGTAAAATAAATTATTAATATCATTCATTTAAACGACGTTTTAGAAGTTGTTTTTATTAGATAACTGAATATTTAATATCTTTTAAAATATGAATGTTTTTCAAGTTTTCAAATCAATTAATTTATTAAGCTAAAGTAACCTTAAATGTAAGATGTATTATGCTATAAAAATAATTTTAGAAAATTAATTTCTTTATAACATTATATTTTTTATATAGATTTTTATTTTTATTGTAAATCCACCTATATATAGTTTTTTTATTTGTGCCAAACTTTTTTGAAACTTGTTCTAATGTAAACTGCTTAGCAGTTTTTTTATAAATAAACATGTATCTCTTTTTAACCGGAGGTAATTTGTTTTTTTGTAAATTATTTTCTCCATTACCCCAGCTTAAATAATTATCAGCATTCTTAATATGCTGTTGTAAAATATCTTTTGATTTAATATACTCGAATTTTTGTATTAATTGTAATAAAACTGATTTATGTTCTTGAGGCAATGCATATAAGCGTCTTAATAATTGTATGTCAGCAGTTGGAGCATTTAGTGCCATCCTGATTTCCTATAGTCCTTATTTCTTATTGAATACTTTTACTCGTTAATTCATTACTTGCCAATACGCAACTACTTATTCTATTAATTGATAAATCATAAAATTTTTTATCTAATTCAGTTGCTATAAAATTTCTATTACGAATTATGCATGCATGAGCAACTACGCCACTACCAGAAAAAGTATCTAATACAATACTATTAGGATTTGAGTATAAACATACTAAATAATCAATTAAGGCAAATGGTTTTTCTGATGGATGTATCCATTTAATACTAGGTTTATTAAAACGTAATATACTTTGGGGATATTTCTTATCATTGAGTTTTTTATATGTAAGTTTTTCTCTGCTATATAATGACAGCATACCATCTTTTTTAATTTCAGTTTTAGAAACTATAACACCATGATTATAAACGTTTTGTTTTAATTGATTATAGGAGTTGCTATTTCTTATAAAGGTTTTACTAAAATACAGCACTAATTCGTGATTGCGTAGTGGTCTAGTATTTGCATCTAAAGAACCAGTAGTTTTATTTACTTTATCCCAAATAAGTTCATACCTAAAATAATCCCAACCAATATTAGCAATTTTATAAGTAAATTTACCACTAGCAAATATTAATATTGGTGCATTGGGTCTGGCTACACGGATAATCTCGGTAAACCATTTCTTTAAATCAAGAGTCTTTGCGGCTAATAAGTCGTATTCTAGTCTGGTGGTTAAATATGGTGGGTCAGTTAGTATTAAATCAATGCTATTATCTGGTATTTGGGCTAATATATCAAAACAATTAGCATGATGGATTTTATTAATTAGGTTTTGCATTTATTTACTCTTTTAATTTTATTTTCGATAGCTTTTCCAAGTACAATTAAGCAAAATACCATTATTTTCACGTAATCTGTCTACAATTCTTTCGCTTAAGGCTTCTTTTGTTGCAAGTTCTTTAATCGATAGATTAGAAAGTATTATTGTTGATTTCATTAATTCATAACGCCGAGTTATGACTTTAAACAAATGGGATTGTTCTACAGAATTAAGACCAAATGTAACTTCATCTAAAATAAGCAAGTCCGGCACAGTATATTTGTTAATAGTTCCATCTTTATTCCAATTGCCTGCATTAACCTTATCAATCATTTCACCAACTGTAGTAAATAATGCAATATACCCATTCTCTATGGCTACTTTTGCTGTTGCAATAGCTAGATGATTCTTACCATTACCAATATTGCCAGAGATAATAACATTACGCCCAATCTTTAAATTATCACTGATATTATCTGCAAAATCCTGCATTAATTTTTTAACATTTAACTGGTTGTCGTTATCGACAATATAATTAGCAAATGTCACTTTTTCAAAACGTGGCGGTATTGCTGCTCTATCAAATAATTTGTTAATTATCTGTTGTTTATACTCCTGTTCATTTTTTATAGTTGTTGCTTTAATTTCTGCAATTTTTGCTGTGTCAAAACAAGCACTGCAGCAACCTATCCATCTATTTCCATTTGGCAAATCAAATAAACTTTTAAGATAAGGCAATTTATGTTTATCACAAAAATTGGATTCTTGAGCTAAAACTTTGGTATTAAAAACAGTTACGGTTGAAATCATTATGTTACTCCTAAAAATTACAAACTGGTTGAGAGGGATATACACCTGAAAAATCATTAATTCCTTTTTTGGGTGGGTTACTACTATATTTCGCTCTAATGGGAGCATATACGCCTCTATATTCAGCAGCTAGACTCTGATTAATTGCTTCAATTATACAATTAGATTCTTTTAGTTCCAGTAGAGTATTCCTTAATCTTGATAAACCTCTTTGGCTTTTATAAGGTTTTCCAATTTCTTGGCGATAAGCAAACCATTCTTCTATAGCATTTTTATCAATTTCATTAAAGCCATCATAGTTAAAGTCTGGTTTAGGTATTTTAGGTTTATTTACTTTTGCATTTGTTTGTTCTTCTATAATCAATTCACTTTTTTTGTTTTCCTCCAAACCACCTTTAGGGGGTAAGGGGGTACTAATAAATGGTTTTATATCTGTGTTTATATCTGTTATATATAAGGATTCCCCATTTTCGGGGTTTGTCATTCCCCGTTTTTGGGGTTTGTCATTCCCAATTTCTGGGGTATGCATACCCTCTTTTTGGGGAATGCATTCCCCATTTTCAGGGAATGCTAAATTACAAGGGGTTCCAAAGAGATTATGGCTTTTTTGAGTAAGAGTAAACCAACGCTTTCTATCGCTCCAATGTTTATTATAATTACCAATAATTATTAGCCCATCATCGATTAAGCCTTTAATAATTCGATCAATTTGCTTGATATTAAAATATGGAAATAATTCAGAAAATGCTTTTGAACTATTGTATGTCCAGTAGTAGCCATCATAAAAATGTTTTTCATTGGCTTTATTTTTAATAACCCAGAAATAAATGTTTTCGAGTATAATCGCTTTCTCAATGCCATATTGAGTAGCAATTTCTACACTAAAATTGTGGTGCATTTTAGGATTCCTTAATATTTGTTAAAGATGAATTAAGAGTTGCATTTCTATTATTTGAATCTTGATTGTTATTTCCTGAATTATTCATTTATTACCCCTTGATTAGCTAGACTGCCATAAGAGATAAATAGGACGTTGGGTTTTTGATTTTTTATGCAGAAATAAATGTTTTCTAGTATAATTGTCTTCTCAATGTTATATTGAGTAGCAATTTCTATATTGAAATTGTTGTGCATTTAAAGACTCCTCAAAACAGTCTTGGATTTAGTAGTTAGCTAGCACTTTGGTCGGCTAAACTTTGGGTGCTAGTTAATTATCTTTTTTACGCTTTTACTAATTAACACAAAATAATTTATCATTTAGATTAAAAATATTTGTTTTTCTATTCATAAACTACTCCTTTTTTACCTTTCACAAAATTAATAATTAATTGCTTTTTTATATATTGGATAAATATTCAAAATATTTATTTTTATTTGGCATTTGTCCTGAATTTTTTTATTTTCTTAACCTGAGAAGAAATAAAAATTCAGGAATTGTATGCTATAATCACTTCTAATTGCTGGATTTTCCTGATTAAACCCAAATTTTTAGGTGAACTCATAATTTTTAAAAAATCCCATTCTAATTTTTATTAGTGTTATACTTATTTAAGTAATTAGATGAAATCAAAACTTTAAACAAAATACAGGAATATTTATATCTAACTCCATTATACAACATGCTTATTTATGTGAGCAAAAATTTTACTTAAGGAATGCAATATGGATCAAGAAAATATAAGAAGAAATAATTTACTAAACTATATTAAAGCAAACTTTTCAAATAGAAATGATTTTATCGATAAAATTGGTGAAAATAAAAATAGAGGTTCTTTCTATGAAATTCTTAAGGGCGTGCGTCCGTTTGGGGAACGTAAAGCAAGAAAAATAGAAGAACAATTAGGGTTAAAGTATGGAATTCTGGATAAGCCTAATGATGAACTACAAAATGTAATATATATTCCTGAGTATAATATTAAACTGTCTGCGGGAAATGGCTGCAATGTATTAGATGAGGAAGTTCTTCGTCAATGTCCAGTTGATAGAGATTTTATAAGGCAGAAAAATTGGCAAACTGATAACTTAGTAATATTTTCAGTTAATGGAGATAGCATGCTGCCAGATTATCAATCTGGATGTAGAGTAATTGTCGATACTTCAATTAAAGAATTAGTAGATTGTAAAGTTTATGCATTATGCAAAAATAATGAAGTGTTTTTAAAGCGAATTTTTAGAGAAATTGGCACAATGAATTTTGTAGGTAAATCTGATAATAACATGTTCCCCAATGTTAATTTTACTGCAAATGATGATGTTAGAGTTATTGGTAGAGTTGTTTATATATTGGGTAAGTTTGTATAAAATCCTTCATTATAATATCATTCTTAATATTCTAATATTTAAAATCCTGCATCACTAAATATAGTGCTAATTCACAAGTTTGAGGCTAGATTTAGTATTATTTTCAAATAATCAGGTAAATTTACATGCTGTATGGCAAATTTTTATACAAAATTTTTAAAATTTAATTATTCCATTAAATCAATGATTATATAACTAATCACTAAAGAATATACCCCTTATTTATCAACTGATTATTATAAATATTTAAATTTATTTGCATTTGAATTTTAAAAAATAATTACTAATATTAAAATTCTTGAAAGTAAGTATAAATTTGACATTATGCACTCATAATTGTATAATGCAGTTAGAAGTTAAAATTCTAAACTATTTTTAGTAATTAAATTACAGCTAAATATTTTCAAAACACTAATTATGAACTATTTTTTAAATCCAGCAATATCTCAAAGTAAACTTAAAGAATTAAAACGTTCACCTAAACATTTCTGGACAAATCATATTAATCCAAATCGGGAATTACCTACTGAAACAGATGCTATGCGTTTTGGTAAAGCTGCTCATATGTGTTTATTTGAATATGAATCATTTATCAACAACTATATTATTGAACCAAATATTGATAAACGTACCAAAGAAGGTAAATTAGCTTTTAATGAGTTTTTAACTAATAATACTGGTAAATCTATTATTTCAAATGATAATATGATTGCAGTAAAACATATTCGCAATTCCATTCTCAATAAAAATACTGCCTCTGTAATACTTCACAATGGATTAGCTGAACATGAGCTATATTGGACGGATAATAATATCGCATGTAAAGCAAAATTAGATTATTTAATTGAACCAAGTGCAAAATTTCCCAATGGTTTAATAATTGACTTAAAAACCACTATTAATGCAGAACCAAATGAATTTGCTAAATCAATTTATACCTATGGTTATTATAATCAGTTAGCATTTTACTGTCATGCTGTAAAAACAGTTTATAAGACAAAAGATTATCCCACATTTATATTTATCCCTGTTGAAAAAACAGCACCATATGAATGTGCATTTTTAGCTGGTGATGAAGTAATGTTAAATATTGGATTACATGAAAATCAAAAATTACTTAATTTATATAAATCTTGCATGGAAACAAATAACTGGTATGGCTATGAAGATAAAGTGCAAACCATAGGTTTACCAAATTGGGCTATAAATAAACTAAATTTAGAGGAAGTAGCATCATGACACAAAATCCACTACAACTATTTGATATGCAGTTTGCGGAACGTAGGGCTGAGTTTCAAGCTATATTACCTAGTAATTGTACCTTTGAGAAATTTGCTCGCATTGTAAAAACAGCGGCTATCCAAAATCATGAAATATTAAATGCTGATAGAAAAAGTTTATTTATGAGTTGCCATAAAGCTGCACAAGATGGTCTACTACCTGATGGCAGAGAAGCAGCTTTAGTAGTTTACAATATTAAACAAAAAGATAATACCTATAAAAAAATGGTGCAGTATATGCCAATGCTTGCTGGAGTGCTTAAAAAAGTAAGGAATAGTGGAGAACTAACTACTATTTATGCTCAAGTAGTTTATGAAGCTGATGAATTTGATTATATACTAGGAGATTCTGAGACTATTATACATCGTCCATTTATCGAAGGTGATCGTGGTAAAGCTATTGCTGTTTATGCTATAGCTCATACCAAAGATGGCGGCATTTATCGAGAAGTAATGAATTTTGCTGAAATAGAGAGAATTCGTAGTTTTAGCAAAAATAAAGATGGGCTAACATGGACAGAACATTGGTCAGAAATGGCAAAGAAAACTGCCATTAGAAGATTAGCTAAACGATTGCCTATGAGTACTGATTTAGAGCAAATTATTCAACGAGATGATGAAACGCTTGAATTAAAGCCTAAAATAGTTAATTCCCCGATTGATGATATTAACAAACAAATTATTGATAATGCTAGAAAAGATAAAGACAGTAGTATTGTTACATCTTGAAAAACATTTAAACTAAAGATTTATAATTTACTTACAAGGGAAACATTATGTTAGCACAACGTGAAAAAATTAAAGATTTTTTAATAAAACATAACCAAATTAATACATGGGAAGCTATAAAACAATTTGGCATTACGAGGCTTGGGGCGCATATATACGAACTTCGTAAGCGAGGAATGAATATTATAGGAGAGCGGAAAATTAATGAAAAAACAGGTACTTGGTATATAGAATATCATTGTCAATAAATATTTTAAACCATTAAAAAGATAAATTATTATGAATATAAAACAACTAGATTTAATTAGGGTAAATGAGCTTTGTGAATTAACAACGCTTAAACGGAGTACAATTTTTAAAGCAATTAAACAAAATATGTTACCCAGACCAATAAAGCTTCTGGGCAAAATAAATGCATGGGATAGGCAAGAAATTATAAATTGGTTAGAATCACAAAGACGAACAAGCAATGCGAATGGTCTTTGAGTTCTAGCTTAGTTATATTGATTTATTTAAATAATAAACGTTTTATCATATGGTAATAATTCTGGTGTAATTAATGAGTCTAGTATATCAGCCCATTTTTGTAGCATTTCTTTACGTTGTTCTATAAATTTACTGCGTTGATATATTTGCTTTATTCCACCTTTACTATGATTTAAAGCGGCTTCAATATAATCACTTGGATAACCCCTCTCACTCAAAATGGTTGCACCAGTGCGCCGTAGGTCATGTATCGTAAAATAATCGTCTTTATTATTGAACATGGCTTTATTGAAAGGTCTGAGAACCCAATTTAAAGTTGTTGTGCTAATTGGTTTTTTAATGCCACTTCTACCGTGAAAAATGTAATTGCTTTCTTGAGATAGTTTTTTTAGTATAGTGAATAATTTAAGGGCTTGTATAGGTAATGGTATAACCAGTTGAGTATTCATTTTGCTGTATTTTATAGTAAATGTTTGTTGAATAAAATCAACATGATCCCAAGTTGCATGAATTAATTCAGTTTTTCGAGTTAATAATAATAAGGATAAGTGTAAAGCTATTTTGTGTTGAGTTTTAATTTGTGCTTGATACATTATATCTAAAAATATTTTTATTTCATTAATACTAAGATGACGACTACGGGGTTTATCACGATAAATATGTGATGTTTTAATTTTTATTGCGGGGTTTTGTTGAATTAGTCTATTTTCAATTGCAAAGTCAAATAGTAATTTAAGGTTATTTCTAATTCGTCTTGCAACTGATGGGCTACCATTTTCTATCTTGGGGATTATTAGTTTGTCATAAATAGTTTCATCAGTAACATCTATTAATTTTAGATTACCAATAATAGCTATAATATCATTATTGACTGCTCTAATAAATTGTTTACTACTGTCCTCTTTTGTTCTGACTAGTGGTAAACGTTTCTTAAAATATTGATTTGCTAAATCGGATATAGTTATATGTTTAATTTTTGTTTCTAGTTTTGTGGTATTAGGATTAATTCCTTGAGAAATCATAGCTCTATATTCAAAAGTTTTTTTGCGTGCTTCATTAAGAGTTATGTCAGGGTAATCCCCAATAGCTATCCATGAAGCTTTTGTTTGCGTTCTAATTCTATATTTAAATTTGGCTTTGCCAGCTTTAGTTATTACCAAGTATAAATTATTTCCATCAGCTAGTTCTAGCTGTTTTATTTGTGGTTTACCAAGTAGTTTATCAATATATGTTTTATTTAATTTAGCCATTGTTTACACCTAAAATAAAGAGATTATACAATAAGGTGTAAAATCAGGTGTATTTTTTACATCTTATAATAGTTTATAGTAAATATTAATAGATTATTAAAGTGGTTTAAATGATTGATTTTACAGTAATTTTAAATGATTATGGGGTTTAATAGATTATTATAGAATTTAGTTTTACTTCCCTATACAAAACTTAGAAAAAATCTCACCTAATAATTCATCTGAGGTATATTCTCCGGTAATCTCTCCTAGTTTTGAGTGAGAGTAGCGTAATTCTTCGGCTAGTATTTCTAGATTGCTCCAATTGGCAAAAGCATGGTCTATGTGATTAACTGCGGCTTTAAGAGCAATTAAATGGCGTGAACGAGCAATAAATATATTTTGATTAGTATGATTAAAACCTATTACTTCTAAGAGAGTATTTCTTAATAAATCAAGCCCTATATTATTTTTTGCGGATATATAAATATGAATAGATTCATCTACAACTTCTTTTTTAGATATATCATTGGTTGGGTATATGAGGGGGAATGTTTTTTAAAATTTCAGTATCGGCATTAGTAATACCTTCTGTTTGATCAATTAAAATTAAACATATTTCAGCTATATTAATGGCTTCGAGAGCTTTTTTAATGCCGATTGTTTCAACAATATCAGTGGAATTGCGAATTCCGGCAGTATCTATAATATTAAAAGTGATTCCATTAATAATAATTTTTTCTTTAATAATATCACGGGTAGTACCTGCAATATCTGTTACTATGGCAATATCTTCATTAGCTAGGGCATTTAATAAACTAGATTTACCAACATTTGGTCTACCAATAATTACTAAGTTTGCGCCATTATTTAATAAAACCCCTTGTTTAGTAATATTTAATAATTTATAAATATTTTGTTTTAATGTTTTTAGTTTTTCGTGGATTTTATTATTAGCTATGAATTCTATATCTTCTTCGGGAAAATCTAGCGTAGCTTCAATAAACATTCTTAAATTTATTAATTGTTCTTTTATTATTGAAATATGATGAGAAAATGTACCTTTTAAAGATTTTATGGCACTTCTAGCAGCAGCTTCACTATCAGCATTAATTAAATCAATAATACTCTCAGCTTGTAGTAAATCAATTTTATTATTTAAATAAGCTCTTTGACTAAACTCACCCGGTTTAGCTAAACGGCAGTCTAATTCGATACATCTATTTAATAACATTTGTAGTATTACGGGGCTGCCATGACTATTTAGTTCTAGAATATCTTCGCCAGTAAATGAGTTTGGTGCTTTAAAAAATAGAATTAATCCTGAATCAATGGTTTCGTTATTTTTATCAATAAAATCAGTATAATATGCTACTCTGGGTTTTAGCTTTAGATCTTTTCTTATTAATTGTTTAGCAATATTTAATAAATTAGTTCCTGAGATTCTAACTATTCCTATTCCTGAGTAACCAGATGCAGTAGCAATTGCTACAATATTATCATTATTCACATACAAACTTTATAATTAATTAACTGCCATAATTTTATCATAAAAACTTTATGAATAATCATAAAGGGGGTAGGGTTTTTATGCAATTTGCTGATATATGTTATAATTTAAGCCTTTTAAGATAGTATTAGTTTTATTTGTATAATTGGGTGGTAATGAAGACAAAGAGGAACTATTTAATAATTAAATTTATTATTTTTATAATAATTTGTCAATATTCTACAGCTGGGGAATTTTCAGTGCCAGAAAACAAAAATTTTTCATTTGATGATTTTTTAAATACACCATCACAATATCCAAGTTGTAGTCAGGAAGATTACTATTGGTCTGAACAATCAGGTGCTGATCATGTAGAAATTCCCGTAGTGGAATCAAGCAGTGTTGTTTTAAATGCAGATAAGATTACTGCCCAGGAAGG
>CALMTA010000297.1 GCA_937872505.1 uncultured Neisseriaceae bacterium
TCTTGTCTATAACTAACACTCTCACAGAACATTCCTATAGGCATGTTAGGTTCTGCAAACATCTTAGGATAAAGAAGTAGTAACTTCTCTAAGTACATCTGTTGAGTCTGCGGCATAGAAAAGACTAAGTACTTAAAAGTAAGTTCATCAAGTAATAAAGCTTTATTTCTAAGTTTTAAGTGCTTAGCAATTAACTCATCTAAAGCTTCATATTCTGCCTTTACAAACATCTTTGAAACACTAAACGGATTTTCACACGCGTTTAATATATCTGGTTCTGAGCTTTGCGGTACAGGCAAGAAGTATCTCTCACCTATACGCAACGCTGCATGTAACAATCGTCTAACATACGTGTAAGTTTTTAAGTCTAAGTTTTTGTATACTGCCATGAGTTTATTTGTTTAATGTGAATTAAATTCGTTTGCTCTACCAGCAGGTATAAAGTAAGCTGCTGGACCTGTCTCTTCTTCTAAACCTACTGCCATGAAAGCTTCTTCATCAAACCACAAGGCATCCATAAATGGTTGTGACTCAGGCCATTTTACTAAATGGTATTTGTCTTTTAACATTGACTTGTTATATTCTTCTACCGCTTCAAATATCCAAGCAGGCACATCATTAAAATCTGAGTTAAGTTGTACCGCCTTCTCTTTTAGAAATTGTTTTATGTCCATAGCTAATAAATTATTTCTTTGATTATTCCTTCTTGTTTACCTTCTGAATTAGTGATTAGTTTTGGTTTAATAACTTCAGCGTAGTTCATGCTAGAGAAATTCGGTATATTGATTACAACACTCTCCATCACAATATACTTAGGTAGTTTTTGAAGTGATTTAAGTAAATTATCTTTTTTTCTTTTTGTTAAAGGTAAACCTTCTTTAGCTCCTAATTCCCAAGCATCAAGAATATCTTCTTCTGTGTACTTAGCTTTGTTGTGGTTGTAAACTACAGTGTAACCTTCAACCCATAATTTACCTTTTTCATTTAGTTCTAAATTTGAACCAAAGTAATTCTCTAAATCTTTAATTGCTAACTGCTTAACTTCCCACTCTCTCCAATTAGGTAGAATAGGTACATCAAGATTTAGTTCTTTTTCTGCACAAATGATTGGATATTGCTTATGGTCAATACCTTTATCATACTTCATTACATAAGGAATATCTTGAACATATCTAATGCAAATCTCTTCTTTAATCTCAGCACTTTCATCTACAAGTACTCCTCTTCCGTTTATGTCAATGTATTTCAGGGTCATATTGTTGTTTTTTATAGGTTACAAATTCTGCTCTGACTGTGTCTCCTTTTTGGTACTTACCACGATAATCTTTAAATTTAATGTTATAATAATTAACAGAATTACTTACAGCTATATATTTAACAAAACCTATTCCATACCAACTATGTTCATAAATATCTGTGATTACATAATAATCAGGAGTAGATTGTGTAACTACTTCTGATGCCCTATTGCAACTTGTAAAACCTAACACTATTAATATCAGGATAATTAGTTTAGTTTTCATTGTTTTAATTTTTTTGTGCTATAATAATCTTTTTAAAGGTATGCAGTAATAACATACATTAGTAGCATCTATTTCTCCTGTAAATATAGCTTCTTTTTCAAACCATTCTTCTTCTCGATACTTGAGGGAGTCTTGTAAAGATACTAATACGTAACTATCTTTTGCTAGTTCAAAGAACTTAGCAAGATTTTCTACTTCTTCCTGATTAAATCCGCCTGAGTCAATACACTCGTCTGCAATTCTACTTCTTAGTATATCTAGTTTTGTTCGTTCCATTTTAATTCTTTAAGTTGTAATTGTTAATGAACTCTTCGATTTCTTTTTCTAAAAGACTGCCTTGCCCAGTATGTTTTCTATAATCTTCAAACGCATCTCTACATTTCTTTAGTAGATTTAACATCTTGTCTTCAGCATTCTCCTTGGGTGTAACTTTATACACTTCTAATTGCACGACTATCGCTTCTCTTAACATGCTACAGCCTTTACATTCAGGGTTGTCACAGACGTTGAGGTTTTTAGGAGTTCTAAGTACAGGACCGTTAACAGTCTTACAGTACTGCATAATTTTATAATCTACGCCCACTGGATTTACTTTGTACAAGTCTTCTATGTACTCAAGAATATCTTTCTCTGTTACTTTGTCTAGTGGATTGTCTTCCATATTGTTATTAAATGGTTAAATAAAGCTGCGAAAGGCAGGATTTTTATAAGTACTTTTCCAGCTCTAACCTAATAAATTAAGTTACTGTACTATCCTTTCACAGCTTTAAGATTATTGCGCTAACGGTTGTAGCTGATTTAGTTCGTGTCCAAACTCTTTGTGTAGTTCAAAGAACCTTTCTCTCCTTTGTTGTCGCAGTCTGTTTGCATAGATAGCTTCTTGTTGAAGTCGGTTAGCTTGTTCTTCATCTGTTTCAAATCTATAAATGACGATATCTACACAATCCTCACTCTCGTTAACTTCAAATACAACCTCATCTCTGCTCTCTTCTATATAGATGTTAGCCACATCTGCAAGTGTGAACTGATTATCTAACGTAGTTATGACAACTCTTTTACGTAACTTTTTTTCGGCTTGTCCCATGTTAATTTTATTTTTTAATGTCAAAAAGTTTCTGTGATAAAAACCAATAGATAATGCCTAATCCAAAGTAGTAAGGATATTTTAACCATTCGTAATTGAACGTAATTATATCACACTTTAAAAGGTATACGCCTACGCACATTACAATAATGTATAACGTTACGGCAGCTACTATAGTCAATAAAGTTAAAAGTAATTTACTTAAATTCATTTTATTTTTTGTTTAGTTGTCTATATAAGTTGAAAAAGAAAATAAAAATTTAATGTTTGATTTCATCCAAATTAATTCCGTGCGTATCATACCACCATGCTCTTGATTTGTTGAAATACTTGGTTTTTAGTTTGTTGTAGCGTTCAATAATTTTGTTCTGCCTTTCAATTTCCTGTGTGAAAAATTCGTGTTCTAAAATTGCTCCTTCTTTATAAATTTCTCTGAGTATTTTACGAAGAACGTAGCCCTGTTTTACATTGTGTGGTTGATAGCCGCTCTCAATTATTTTTAACGCTGTTTCTTTTAGTGTCTCTATTTTGTTAACCTTTTTTCCATTTACAAACATTTCAAGTCGCTCAAGTCCAAACCCAACATCAATACAATTATCAAGAGGGTTCACAATATTACCAATTTCAATACCTTCAAGGAAAAGTTCTGTGCAATACCCGCCAATATCACCATCACTCCAACGACAATTTTCATCATCAAAACGAATATCATTTACACCTAAAAGCTTATAATATTTCATCCACTCTTTTCTGTCAGAATGAATAGTAACATATTCGGGAATAATATTTATTCGTTGTAAAAATTCAATCCAAAATGTTATTGTATCTTTAATAGTCATTTCTCTAAAACTAAATAATCCAATCATATTGAAGTAAAGTAAGTGTGTTAAATCTCCTATTTCATCAAAGTCGTTCATCCTAATACAAGGTTGAATATTTGCAATTGTGTTTTTATACTCGTTATTGTTAAACTGAGATTTGAATTGCTGCATCCCTGCTGGACAAAACAGTGTTGTTTCGTCATAAGGTTTAACGCTTTTCTCAATGCTAAATAAGATGTTTCTTTCTTCGCAAAACTTTTTATATTCCTGAGTTATATTCATAATGATTAAATTGATTTTTGTAGTATTCAATCCATTTTTTTGTTAAAAAAGAATATGTCCACCCTGTTGAAGGTGGAAGTTTTAATTTTATTAGGTTACGTTTACCCCATCTCATCGCTGATTAGGAACTATTTTAATTAAAACTCTAAAAAGATTTGAACAACAATTTGTGAATAAGTAACAATGCTATAGACCATAAACTCTTTCGCAAGGAGTACTACTTAATTACGTT
>CALMTA010000298.1 GCA_937872505.1 uncultured Neisseriaceae bacterium
GCAGTACATCGGCAAGATATGGTCATAAGTCAGATATGAATTACCTAGTGACAATGGTGAATTTGACCGACCACTTTACACTCAATTAGTAGCTGGCAAGAAGCATGATGCAATACATTTTATGATTACTACTCTATACGCAAAAGACAATGTATTTGTAATCTTAAATTAAAACCTACTAAAATGCAAACCAAAATCACAAAAGAATACGCAGGCTTATTAGGGGCAGCATTAAAGGCAGAAACTCTCTACGAACGAGACAGAAAGTATGCAGCCGAACTAGAAGCAGAGGATCCTAAACGTACATTAAAAGTAGTTATGCCCTGCCCTGCGTGTGGAAAAGATACGCATACATGTGTAGAAAATTGCAGGCATTGCAATATTCCAATTGATTGGTTGAATTTATGTAGAAAGAAAAGATAAAAAAGTGCGAGAACCAACTAAAAACAAGAACGACCCTAAACCAAGAGCTGCTAATCCAAACAGAGATAAAGGGCATAGGTTTGAAAGGGCAGATGTAAACATGCTTAAAAAGAAGTACCCTGATGCAGTTACATCAAGGCTAGAATCAAAAGCAGCAGACGCACGTAAGGTAGATATAGTAGGTGTTCCCTACTTATGGCAATGTAAATATGGCTACCCAAAAGGTATTGATTACCATACTCTACATGCTGATATGCACAGATTAAATCCAAAAAGTAAACTACCTTTATTTATTCATCATAAATTTGGTAGAAAGAAACTTCAAGATTTAGCAGTTATAAGCGTAAAAGATTTACTAACAATTATTGATAACTACAATACTGAGAAAGGACCAACAATTGACTTATCCACTTTCTTAGTTGTTGTGCCATTTAACGAAATTAAAGATTATGTTTGAATACGAAGGAGAAATACTGCCAACAGATTGGTTGCCTAGTTCACCAGCTGAAACAGATGAGATTCAAGAAGTTACTATGCCAAGTGATACTGAGTATAGAAAAGATCCTGCAATTAGCCAATCTTTTCTGAAAAGTAATTATTGGTCACCTGGTAATTTCACAGATGATAAATACACACCTAAGCATTACTTCTCTATTGGTGGAGGAGTAGATTGTATGCTTACAACCAATGAATTTGATAACCAATATTACCTTAGTCTTGCACCAACACCAAGCGATTCGTTGCTTAAAGTAGTTAATTATTTACTCTTAAACGAATTAAATTGGACAGACGAAAATCTATTAGCAGCAAGAACAGAGTTTGGGCTGTACCCAACTTATGGAGATGAAGCTGCAATTCGTAATCTTAGTAAAATCAAAGACTATTACGATGAAAAGATTGCAAACAAAGGTAAAGTTGCATTATCTAGACAACAGATGGATATTATAGAAGCGATTGTGTACAGCTTTAAAAACAATGCAAGAACAAAACGCTATTTCTTACCATCTACTGACGATGTTAAAATCTACTATCAATTACAGGTATACTTCAACCACAATGGAGTAGACTTAAAAGGTATGCTAGATTTAGTTGTTATAGATTATGTAAATCGTACTATTGAACCATTTGATATTAAAACTACTGGTAAACCTGTAAGAGCATTTACTAGTAGCATTCAAACTTATGGCTACAATATACAAGCTGCACAATACACTCTTGGTTTACAATACGCTGCAAATAACCAAGCAGTGCTGAAAGTTGGTAATGATGTTTTAGATTTGAATATACTTGGTTTTGAAGTAAAACCTTTCAAATTTATTGTTCAAACCACAGATCCACGTTTACTATTGAGTGGAAATGTTAGTCAACCTCAAATATACCAACTAGATGCTGCACTATTAGTTGAAGGAAGATTTGGCAAAATTGCACAAGCTGCGCCACATAATTGTGATTTATCGCCCTCAACTACTATAAATGATGTACTTATGGTAAAGAACCCAGGCTTAGAACAAATGATCGAAGCTTTTAAATTCCAAAAGCAATTAGAAGCTGAAGGTGATCCAGATGCTTGGGTACTAACAGAACGTGAATTTAAAGACTATAAAAAACGAGGAGCTGTATTAATTCATTAATACATGTCCACTTATGAAGAGCTGTTGTACATAAATACTGCTGAAATGTATTGGTCTAATCCTACGTATAGAAACATGGGAATAATAGAAATAATGGATACATATAAAACAAGTTCATGTTTCTTTATGTGGCGAATGATAGCACATAATTTTCCTAAAAATGTTGCTATGGCAGATTACGATATGACCTTATATACATACATAGATAGTAGTATACGATGTAAAACAGAATCTAACGAAATCTACGTGGTGTTACCGTACTACCAATTTAATTTTGTAGCTAATCAAAACGATAAATACAAAACAGTTTTAAATGATGCTATAAAATGCGTAGACGGAACCAATCTAATCTTAGCGTTTCAAGTACCTGATAAGTATTTAAACGACTACAAACTAATCCTAGAAAGTAGGTACTCTGAAGTATCTAAAGAGTTCCAAACTACTGGCACAGATTCTAGCGTTGCAAATCAAGTAATACAAAAAAGTGCTGGATTAAAACTGCAATGGGAACGTGCCGCAAAGATACTAAAATGCCCTTTGGAAATAATGCTAGCTCCTGACCAATTGTACCCTCCATTCTTACAAGAAAGAGAAACATATTGGTCAGAAAGTAGCATTGAGAAATTGGATCAACTTCTCTCTTTAAACATTTAGTAAGTAAAAAAACTAAAACAATGAATACACAACAATTCGGAATTAACAGTTTAAACATTTCAAAAGCTGCACGTAAATATTTAAAAGCACAAAGAAACCAAAGTGCCGCTTTTCTTGCAGGTTCAGTATATGCAGATATGTTAGAAGAAAACAATGAATACCTATCTACATTTGTCCAAAACGAACGTAATCGTATTGCTATCGAAGCATTTTTAACAGAAAAAGGGTTTACAGAAATTCGCCTTGGTTTAGATTATTTAAACCAAATTATCACTCGTATTCGTATTGCTTTACGTTCTAATGCACGCTGCGCTGAAAATGCTCTACAAAGCGTTTATCTTAGCGATATAGGCGAGATTGACCTAAGTACAATACAATCGCCCACCTTAACAATAGAAGCGTACAGTGAGGCTAAAAACCGCCTTCTCAATGAAGTTTATAAGACTATTGTTGAGATAACAGGTTACGAAGTTGATTTGCCGTACAATGCTAAATTAGATGCAATTGTAGTTGCAATGAATAGAGCTTGGCAAAGTAACAATAGCATAACGGAATTGGAAACAGCTATCAAAAATGCATGTATGCGAGCCAGTACACCAGAACAAGAAGAAGATGGTGAAGAGTTAACTGAAGATGCGTTTGATATAGACGAAGATTTATTTAATAGTATAAACGAGAATTTATTTGGTAGTGCAAACGAAAGTGCATCTGAAGAGTAGTAAAACAGAAAAGGAGTGTAACATTTGTTACACTCCTTTTTTTTTAGACCTTTATTTAATTATCTTTGTTTGTTTTCTACTGCTTTTTTATTTTTTCTTTTCTATGTACTTTGGGAAAAGTACTGTACTTTTAACAGCTTTTCCAGTATACGTACGATTACTCGTTTTACCATAAATCTGATCAAGTGTTTCCATTAAAGGTTTATATCTCATGGTTGTAGATTTATTATTAGCTTCGTAAAATGCTTTTATATCATCTCTTTCAGCTAATTTAGGGTTGTTCTGTATAGTTTGATATGCGTATTCAGTAGACCCTACATGCCCGCTATCATCGCTCCAGCCCCAAAACATACCATGGTTTCTAGCTACTCCACCAAGGTATAGATAGGGTTCTAAACTTTGTGCTGTATTACCAATTTGCTTTTTACCATTTATAGTTATTTGATAATCAGCAGCTTCACCAAACATATGGTTAGAAATGTTAGTAGCACTTGCACCTTTTGCTACAAGTCCAGCTTGTTGTTGTGCTGTACGTTCCTTTTGGGTTATATTTACCTTAACGTTTGGTCCATATATCTGTTTTAATGTAGCTTCTGTATCAAGTCGTATTTGTTCTGCTTTGTCATAGAAATTAGTTGCTTTGTTTGTTTCAGGAGCAGTTTTTGGCTGTTCTTTTAGATTTCTTGCATCATACGCTGGTCTTGCGCCAATAGTAGGAGCAAGATTATTAAACGTTTTATTAAATTCATTCCCCCAATCAACGGCAGAATTAGTTTCTTGCACAGGAGCAGCAATTTCTTGCTGTGGCACAATGCGTTTTACAGGAGCAGCTTTAACAACTTTTTTAGTTGGAGTAATTGTACGTGTTGCTGGTTTTTTAGTTATTACAGGTTGTACAACAACTTTTGTGTCAATAGGTTCCTTTGTATATGTATCACTTACACCATAAAAAATATCTTTACCGTTCCCATTTTTTATACTACTATAATCTGTATATACTTTATCGTCTATTTTTATACTTTTCTTTTTATCTGTTGCCATTTTATTTTATTTTTTTAGACCTTTAACGAACAGATTTATACTCTGAATCTGCAAGTTCAAATATTTTACGTAATCTTGCTAATAAAGGTACCCAACCTATTGTATAATAAAACATTGGTGTTGTGTCTTTTGAATTGTTTTCACCTACAATTAAATCTCTTGTTTCGTCCATGCCATTACTTAACAGTTTAAACACATCTTCTACAAGTGACCAAACAGGTAAACCGCCACCACCAATCAAACGATTAAAGTCAGTAAATGAATACATAGAAGCAGTTTCACCCCATACTCTATTAAACACTCTGTATGCTTGTCTGCCTACCCAAGTTTGTCTATAATCTGGCTTGCCATCATCGTCCCAATCACCGCCTGCAAACATCATAATCATTGCCATCAATGCGAGTACTCTTAACTGATATATTAAAGTTCTTAATTGGTTAATCTTAGCTTGTTGATATTGCTCAAAAGTAATCTCATCACCGTATTGATTTTTAGCTAATTGAGGGTGATTTTCTTTCCAATTTTCAAACCAAATCTTAGCGCCTTCTTGATCTTGTTTAACTTTACTTGTTGTTAAATTTATAAATGGTATTAAATCTACTGCAATATAACCTGCAATTGTAGCAAATCCTTTTGCTATTTCTGCCCATGTTTCATTACCTTTATTTAAGTCTAAGGCTGCTCTGCCAACTGCTGTATATCTGCCTATATCAACAATATCAGTGTTCTTATTGTACATTAAAGGTTTAGTCATTTCATTTATTAAATTAGGTATCCAGTTCCTAAACATGCCCATCATTTTACCTAATAGCTTAACAGAATACAAAGATACATTACGATCAGATTGTGTGCCCATTATACCTTTTTGCACTTCTTGTACAGCATTTCTGTATCTTACAAGCACATCGTCCATTTCTGCTTCTGTAAGTTCTTTGCCTTGATCGTTTACAACTTTAGTGTTAACTTCACCATTTGCACCTTCTGACATACTAAACATATCCCATAATGATTTAGGATTTGGATTAGTTGCACTTTTTAAGTTACTAATATGTCTAAGTTTATTATTTGCATCTAAACCATACGCTTGCGCCATAGATAGTGCAATCGTATCAATATTTAAATCATCTCCATATTCAAATGCAATAAACTGTGAACGCTCAGAAAAGAACTTTTCAATGCCTGAACGAGTAGAAGTTTTCCAACCAGCATGTTTAAAATGGCTTTGTGTATAAGGATCAAATCTATAAAGAAAAGTTTTAACTTTTTTAGCTTCAGCTGTATCACTTTTAAATACTGTCCCTATAATACTGCCTTTGAGTTTTATTGCTGCATTATGCTGCTCCTCTGTAAATACTGCGCCTTTTACTGCACTTATCTTAGTACCTATTCTACCTGCCCAATAAGCTGCAAATGGAGCGTATAAGTTATAGCCTAATACTTTCTTAGCAAATAAAGTTTGTGCAGCCATAATCATCTTTTGAGCTGAATAGCCTCCAATACTTCTATCTTTATCTACAATAACTTTACCATTTATATAGACAGATATATAATCATCAAATGCTTTTACTACATCTTTATCAACTGCACGAGTTTGAGGATTTCCAGCTGGATCTAATGCAAGTCCACCTGCTTTGTTTGTTTGATAAACTTCTGCGTAATCCTGCATTGTATTCTTTAAAGCATGAAGTACGCCTTCTTCTTCTTGTTTGTAGCGGTAAGCATAAGCTCCTCGCATAAAATCCGTTAGTACACGTTGCATATCATAAGATTTAGCCCCAGGAGTTAATTCAGAAGTTACTTTGCCATCAGCGTCTTTGCGTACAGTTTTAAATGGATTTAGGTAGGCTACAGGAATATTACGTATAATATTACCATTACCATCTTGGTATTCAACAACTTCATCTATATTGATTTTTAGGTGAGCCATATACATATTCCAACTAGTTTGCACACCATTTACAACTCCTGCATCACGTATTGCTGTAACTACTTCATTTAGCATATTTGGTATAAAATTAGCAGGTAATACACGATTATCAAATATACCAAATATCTCTCTTGCTTCTCGCATAGATTCAGTCCAATGTTCGTACCAGTTTAGCAAGTCAGGATTAGCTTGCATAAATTTATAATGGTCAGTATAATATTGCTGTTTAAATGAATCTTTCCATTCAGTGTTGATATTTATATTCTTTTCATTTAACCATGCGATATTATTATCTATATCACTTTGCTTACGATTAAGTATATATTTACCATCAGAATCATAGGTAACATTATTACTAGTTACAAAGAAATTATTTCTTGCTTCCCAGTCCCTTACTTCTGATAGTAAAGTTGCTACTCTTGTTTTGTATTTAGAATGTTCAGGATCAATACCAAACAGTAATTCATCTTCAAGTCTGGCTATAAAGTTTGCTAAACGTAAATCATAAGATTTCTGCCAAGTGTCTTTTATTTTAAAGTTATCTTTATAGAATTTAGGGTCTTTACTTTTGGCGGCTTTCATTCTTTCTGCTTCTAGTTTAGTTCTAACTTCTGGGTTATAGATAGCTTTTAAATTTCCAGTTTTAAAATTAATGAAGAAATCTCTAAATTTAGCTTCGTCCCAATTATTCCTTTGCATCCAAGTCTTTAACTTAGTAAATATACCTTCAGATTTAGCTAGAAATTTTTCAAAATCTTTTGTTGCTTTAACATCGATCATTGCAACTCTTCTGTGCATTTCATTCAAGAATGGGTTATTTGAATTATTAGCCCCTTGTGTATGAAACTGCATATATGTATCATCTTCAAAGAATACTTTTTTATCAGGAGAAGGCATACCAAGATCAGTACTTAAAGCAAATACAGCTGCATGTTGAGCTTCTTTTAATCCTATTTTAAGCATCTCCATACGTATGTGCAATTGTTTTGCAATCTCTAACGTTTCTATTTTTTGTTCATCACTCATACCAGGAGAGTTATTAATAATATCTGTAGCCATAGACAATAAGTTATTATAATAACTTAACTCACCTCTAACCTTACTTATATTTACAACTCTATTATACTTAGCTTTTATTTCTTTTTCTACTGGATCAACAATATCTTCTACTGTAGTATCTATTTCTTTACCGTCTAGCATTCTTTGTGTTCTTGCAAGTAAGGAATCTAAATATTCAAATGTAGGAGTTAAATTATGAAATAAGGTTACATTGTTTATCATATTATTTATGCTTGCAATCTTTTTACCTATAATCCCTCTACCTTCAGAAGAACGTTCTCTTGCCTGTGCCTGAGCTAAGTCTGACATTTGTCTATTGCTTTGATCCACAAACCCTCTTAAAGATTGATTAGCTAATACTTCCTTACTTATAATTACATTAGTAAGTTTCTTAGCCATACCAGCAGGATTAGCTGTATACATTGTTTCAATATTAGTAACTGAATCTCCACGCGTATCTCCCTTAAGCGCCTGTTCTCGGTAAAGTTGTTTTTTATATTCATCTGAATAGCCTGGTGTACTATATATCTCACGTATCTTTTCATTCTTATTCCAAAATGTAGCAATAGGGACAATACGACTAGTTCTAATAAATTTAGCGCCATACCGTTTCAATAACATATCTTCATATGCAGGTACAGTCTTTTTCCATTTTTCTAAACGTGTATATTCATAACTATTATCACGTGTCACTACTTTTGTATAAGAGATATTCCCTCTACTGTCAGTTGAAGCTACAGATTCTGAGTATTTAGTACTTGGTTCAAATGTTTTATAATCTATATACCCCATAGACATATCTGAATATACAATAACTAAATCCCCTGTACCAGCCAAACTTTCAGATAGTTCTAAATTCATCAGTTTTTGTTCAAATCTAATTACAGGGGCTTTAGTATTGTCTATTTGAGACTGTTCTGCATACACATCATCAACAACTCCCATTGCAGTTATAATCATATTATAAACTGTTAATTTATCAACTTTAAAATCACCTGCGGCTGCTGCTTTATCAAATTCTTTTAACACTTCTTCACTAACTCCGTCAATAGCACCTGTAGAATTGACCAGTTTATTTATAATGCTTGTTATCAATGCTTCAACTTCTCTTTTAACTTTAGGTGAAGTATGTGGTACCCACATATCAGTGCTTTTTTGCTTGTAATCATGGTATGCTAGCCCTGCTATTTGCCCTACAGAGTGCAGCAATGTACCTAATTGCATTTGTTTTTTTACGTCCTCTGTCTTTGTTTTATCTACACCACCTTTTGATTTATAAAGCTTATTAGCAATGCTGGACACACGTTCTGCTATCTCTGCCATACGTTTGCCTGAACTCTTTTCAATTATACCATACTTGTTAACAGATTCATCTATAACTAATATATCGTTTGTTAAATCCATTAGTTCAAGTATTTCACCAATAGTAGAAGGTCTTTTATTAGTAAAGCCCATGTAAATTGCATCATTAATTTCTTTTAAATTAGATGTATAAGGTATTGTACATGCCATTATATTTTATTTTTTTTATGTTTATTTTTTTATTCTTATTTTAACTACCTTCACATATTTGCTTTACATCAAAGCCTGCATTTTCTAACACCTGTATTTGAGCTTGTTCATCTGCTCCTAATAGCTTCACAGTTTCTCTACTAGCTTTTGATACTCGGTTTTCATTTTCTGCATAGTATGCACTATAATCTACCACAAACTTACTTGTAGGAGTAATATATGTACGATTTTTATTGTAATAATCATAAATACCTTTCGTTGAGTTGTAAGCTCTATACCCCAATGCTGCTTCCATATATCTAGATTTTGTTTCAAGTGGTGCTACCATTGCTCCATGTTCTACTGTAAACCAATCCATAAAGTCTGATACGTATTGATCTACTGCTTGTTTAGCTGCAGTCGCTCCTTTTGCTTTTTCTATGTACCCTATCATTGCATCAAATATTTTAGTTGCATGTGAGAGTGCACTTAAGATACTATTATTGGCAAAATCTACATTATCATTAGGCATAACCTTAATTAAACTATAAGGTGAATTATTTAAACCAGCTTGATAGAGCGTAATTGCAGTGAACATTTTATACAATTCAGGACTAAAAGTTCTAACATCTTCAAAAAGTTCTATTGTATTATTTATACCAGCAGTGGTAGCTGTACGTTCTGCTAATTTAATTAAATCAGTATAGCCATCTAATTGGCGTTCATGCCTATTAAGTTCAAAAAACAAAGTATTTAATAGTCTTTCTGCCATACCTGAACTAACATTAGCAAACATTGAATCAGTAGATGGAGTTCCTGCTTTAATTGATTGTAAAGAAGAGTAAATTTTATTTATCATTGATGGTGCACCATTAAATATTCTATCTGGCGACATTGGTCTTTTATCATCACCAGCAGGTAATACTTGTTGTGCATACGGATTCATTCCATATGTATCATATAGTAGTTTTAATCTAAAGTCATTCTGTGCTCTTGTAACTGTCTTGGTTAACATATCTTTACTTTGAGCATAACCAGTTTCTATTTTTTCTAATAGTAAATCACTTAGACCGTACTTTTCTATATAAAAGAACTTAGAGAATAACTTTTCATAGAATTTTTGCGCTTCAAAGAAACTACTTATAACACTCATAGATTTAGTATTTTTTCTTGGTATTATTTTAGCAGCATCTTCTGCGCTTATTATTGATTCTCCACTAGCAACCTTATCTACTAATTCTCTTTGTATCTTAGCTTCTGCAATTGACCTATGTGGTTTACTGTCTGGTTTAAGTGCTCTGACTACATTTGTATATTCTTTACTTATCTCTATAAGATCCCAGAAGTAAGCTAATTTGAGTACAGGATTTCTTATAAGTATAGTTGGATCACCTTGTACTGTTGGGTGGTTATAATTTAACGTGAAGTGTGCACTTGTTTTTGTAGATTTATCGTAAGGAAAAAAGTTAAGAATACCTTGGGCTTCTGCAGCTGACTGTGGGTAATCTTTTTCCACTTCTTTCATAAACTCTTCTTTTAATTTTGAATTGCTTTTCTCAACAGTTTTAGCGTCTAGCCATTTTTCAGGGTCGAAATTGCTACGTTCAGCGGGTAACTTCTTACCTTTATGGTATATGTTTTCATTTTTATCTATCTCACGTTGCCACCGAGTTATAACACTAGTATCATCTTCTTCTAAGAAATTTTCCACTAAATCAAGAGGTACGCCATAAGCAAGTAAAGTTGACCCTAAATTAGATGTTTTTAGGTTGAAGCCCATCTTGACGATTACGGGGTTCTTTACAGCATCTACATCTAATGTCAATACTTCAGATACTGTATTTGATATAAGATTACCTTCAGTATCAAACATACGTGCGAATGTGTATACATCTTTACCATTTTTTCTAATTGTAGGTACCTTAAAAGGGGCTAAAAATATAGGTATTTGTTTACCTGATACTTCAGATTTTATACTTGGTAATGATGCCACATTAGCAGCTTTTAGTAACGCTAATGCACTAATTTGATCAGCTTGTATACCTACAGCAGCTTTTGCATGTAAAAAGTATTCTGCATTCCTAAGATTTATAGCAGGATCAATAACAGCACTACTATTAGGATATTTCATACTTAAGCCTTTAGCTTTAACAATTTTATCTGTATTATGAGTATCGATTGGTGTTACTAAATTATGTGCATTTTTAGGGTGCAAAGCGTTTCTTTTATGTAGTTCCAACAACCTATTATATAGTGCCGCTTCTGTGTTTACTCTCCATGAAGGATCGCTATTTTTGTTGTACTCTTTAACAAAACTTTCAGGAGATAGCTCTATATCTATTTCACCATCGTAATTACCCCAAGAGCCTTTACTACTGTCAAATCTGTACAAATCATTTTCAACTTTACCTTCGGCAGTACGTCTTGGTACCAATACTATACCCTTCTCTATTTGGTCTTTCAACTCTGTACTTATTTCTCTATCTGTTGGAAAGCGCTGCTCTACTGTAGTCAAACTTGCACTGTCACCATAATCAATAGCATTTAAATCTTGATTAGTTAAAAACGCATCAGTTAATATGTTTCTAAGATCTTTTCTATCTAAGTCAGATAATTTATTAAATAGGTTCTTAATCCAACGTGAGAACGCTACCCACCAATTCCAAGCATCACCTTCTTGTCTTACAGCTTGTTCACCAATAGCTTGAACTAAAGCTTCTTCAGTGCCCCATTTAGCAATAGCTTCCTGCACAATAGGAGTATTTAAAAACCTTCTAATGTAGAAGTGAGCGTACTCGTGCGCAATAACTTCTGGGTTTTTACTATTCTTATCAATTAATATTTCGAGTTCATTTATTCTTGCTTGACCTATAATTTTACCTTGTTTAGTTTTTTGGTTTTGTATATTTTGATTGTCAACTGTGTTATTTAGTTCAGATTCTTGTGCTAACAAATTATTCTTACCATCAACAAATTCTTTAAATCCTTCTATATCTTTACCACCTTGTTCAAGATATTGAGAGTATATTTGTTGAGCTTGTTGTTTTTGTTGTGGTGTTATTTGATTTTGAAGGTCTGTAACGTCTTTGTCTCTATTATCATTTCTTTTAATTGCTTTTAAATATTCAGGATTTATTATCCCATTTCCTAAAAACTGCTCAGATATAGGAAACCCTTTTAAAAATTCTTCATTACTTTTTAGTAAATCTTTATTTAAAAAATCAATGTTAACTTTAATACCATTAATTTCTAATGTATTATTGTTTATCTTTAGTACATTTAAATTTTTATTTTCTAATTTAGTTACTAAATCATCTATATTATTTTCAAAAGATAATAAGTCAATATCATTTGGTAATCTATTTAATAAATTTTGATATACTAAACCCGCTGAACCTGCTATGTAATTTAAATCATCTGCAATATTACTAACAGTAGATTTAAAGTTGCTATTATTTATAAACCCTAAAGCTTCATATACTTGATTAGCTAATTCAGGATTAGATTCAAATAGTTCTGATACTCCTTCTTTTATAGTTTCATCTGCTCGTTGATTAAGTATATTATCAGATTCTTCCTCTTCTATACTATCAACTTCTCTCATTGTAATTTCAGGATATAAAGTATTAAACTTCTGTATAAATTTATTTATTAACCTTGTTTCTCGTTCTTGTGGTGTTTCTACTTCTGTTTGCGTTTTTGTACTTTCAACCTGTGTGGAAGGTAGAAGTTCATCTTTATTAGATTGAAATGTAGAAGTGTCTTCTATATAATCTTTTACAGAATAGTTATTTGTCTTTAATTCCATTATCATTTCAATGTTTTCCTCAGCAGTTTCTTTAAGGTTACCGTATAGATTTACCAAGTTTTCAGATGTTAATTCTATAAATCTCGGCTCAAAATTTTTAATATATTTAAATCCATTTTTTATACCAACAGATTCTTGTATAAACTCTGTTTGTGGCATATCATAAATATAAAGTTTATCATTTAGATTGACCAATGCTACATAGTGAGTTATTAACGGCTTACCATGTCCAAATGGGGCTTTTGCTTCCATAGCTACAGGATAAGGGAAAGCGTCTATCCCTAATTTTCTTAACTGTATTATACAGTTTTTAGATGTGGTATTACATAACCCTCTATAAGATTCTTTTGTTAACTCTTTGCCAGTATATTCATCCCAAGTACCTAATCCAATTAATTTTTTATCTATTTTAGATTCAATTTCGGAGATATTACCTTTATTTTCTGTAATGCTAAAAGATGATTCTTGATAACCTTCGAATGCAGACTGCGGTTTTTGTATAGTTTCCTTACCTACTTTTTTTAATTTATCGTTTATAATATCAATAAATGTATTAATTAAATCTGCACTTTTTTGTGTATATTCTAAATCTTGTTCTTCATTTAATTTACCTATACCAGCTTGAATGTAGATTTTAGCAATATCGTAATCCTTTAAGATTGATCTAAACCTATCTAAAAATTTAGAATTATCATCTTTAAAATTAGATATTATTCTTTCTAGCTCTTCATAAGTTGGATACCCATTTCTTGCAAAACCAATATAAATTAGATCTTTAATTGCTGTGATAGATTTTGGTGAGTTTGAAGCCCCAAAAGATTGTAACCATTTCTTGGTATCAGATGGAATGCGAATATCTTTTTTATCTAGTGAAATTTTAGATTTTTTTATATACAGATCAGATTTTTTTTGGTCACCAAAAAGATTGTATTTTAATTTTTCCCAATTATTCTGAGAAGTTTCTGCCTTTGACTGCTGCTGCGGTAAAGGAGTAGCTATATCTACATCTTTTAAATTGGTAAATTCAAATTTAACGTTTTTTCCAAATTGCTTTAAATAAGGCGTAAATGTTTTTACTATAAAGTTATTTAATTCTATACTCAAATCTGCATATTTTTTTAATTGAGATCCATTATTTTGATCTAAACTCATATTTAAAATACTCAACTCTTGAGCTTTATTTTTTACAGAATCTATTTTTTCTACATCTTCTTTCGATAAATAGTTACTAAAATCGATATCGTTTAAAGTTGCTGGATTTTCTACAACTTGTAGAAGCATACCTCTAAAAGCAGCTTCTTTACTTATTGATTGTATAGGCGCAGTAAATATTTCATTCGATAATTTTAAATCTTTTAGCCCTAAGTTATGAAGTTTTGTATTAAGGTTTGTAGCACTCTTTAAGCCGCTTGACGAAATATTTTCAGGTTTAACTTCTTGTGTATTGTTAACTTGTTGAGTAGATTTGCTCCAATCATACTTATTGATTAAATAATCTAAAGCTGTAGCGTGAGAAGGCTCTCCTAACTCAGTATAATATAAAATAGGCTCGCCTTTTAATTTGCCAAACTTTAATTGTTCCCTAATCCAATTTGCTCTTGTATTTAATAATTTTCCTGTTTTATGCCATTCTTCACTAAATATAATATTATTTGGAGTCTCACCTGCTTGATTAAACATTTCAATCATTTCTAATCCTGTATAACCATTCAGAGATTTTTCAGTTGTATTTTTATAACCAATTTTAAAATCTTTAGTAGGATTTTGTTTAGCTACTGCATAAAGTTTTTGAATATTTTTAACAATTTGTTCAGAAGAAATAGATTTAAACCCATTGTTTTCTTTAACTCTTAAATCTTTTGTAGGTAAAGCATAAGCATTTCCTTGTAATCCTTCTCCTTGTCCATAAATAGCGCCAAATTGTTCTTTTGCTATTTTTGCTGCACCTGCACCATGTCTCCCTTCTGGGTTACTACCAAATACAAATATTGTGTTTTCATTAGGAGTTATTTTACCAGTATAAAAATTATCTTTTGAGTTAATTACCCAATCTATATATTTTTCAACAGCTTCTCTAATAGTATTTGTTTTAATTAAACCTTGTGCCTTGCCTTCTGGTTCAGGAGAAAAAGGATTACCAAAATGCTCATTGGTGTTTGGTATTCTTGTAGCAATAACACCTTTTGTAGTAATTGCATTGGTAGCATTTTTCAATTCCCTCCAAGGCTTAATAACTACATTTTCAGATTGAGTTTGCTTTCCTAATTTAGAGTATACAGTTTCTGCTTGTTGAGTAGATTGATTTGCATTAGTTTGTTGTACTTGTATTCTAGATTTAGATCCTGTGTGATAAATAGTAAACTTAGCGCCTATTTCTTGTAAATAATCTATAAATTGACTATCTACCCCAGGCATATCTCCTACAACAAACTTAGCTCCTTTGTTATGTGCCTTTAATATTTCTTCTTTTGTTTTAGTTTTTAAAGGAGTATTTTTTAACTCTCCGTTTCTTGCTAACATTACTGTTTTACTGTCCCAACCAAACATTTCTGAGTTATTCCCATTACTTCTCGCTAATACAACAGGGTAGTTTCTATCAGGAATATCTTTAACATTATATATACTATAATTAGTATTACTTCCATCATATATTCTAGCTAGTAAAGGATCTTTATTATCTATATTCACAGATGCGTCCTTATCACGGCTACCAAAAAAAGAAGTTAATGTAGAACTGCCTTGTGTTCCGTTTAAAGACAATTCTCCTATAAACCCACCATTAGCAACCTCTCTCATTGCTTTATCTTTACCATCACCTTCAGGAGTTCCTTTACCTTTATCTTCAAATCCTCCTTTATACCCTTGGAAATTGCTATTTACATTTTCTTGTTCTGCAGAATTTATATTTTCAGTTTTGCCTATATTTTGTTTTATAGCCAATAACAAATCTGCTTGGCTATCATACGTTATTCCTTTGTACGTAAATTTACATCCCATATTATTGAGTTTTATCGTTTTGTTTTTGATTTTTTAGGTAGTTAGCTACAAACCCACCACCTAATATTATTGATCCTCCTCCTGCATTATTGTAGAAAAATCTTATGTTTTGTGGATGGTACATATCATAAAAATAACTGTCTTTTGTTAGTCTGTTTACAACTTCTTTTGTAGTCCATTTTTTACCTGGATTTGCAGCTTTTAGTTTTTGTACATTTTCCCACCACTTAGTATTATCACTTATATCCATAACATAACTTCTATCATTTAGGAACCCTGTAAGATACCTTGCACCTCCATCTATAGTATGGCTTTTACTGCTTATTAGTGCCTTATCAAAATGCTTTAAAGCTTTTTTAACAGCTTGACCATAACTTGCGCCCATACCTTGCTTATCTACACTTTGCGACGCAGCTCTAGTTGGGAAGTCCATTTCTTTTATCACTCCTTCAACAGTTTCTCCAGGCTTAAAATCTGGGTGTATTGGAGCACCTTTTGGTGGCTTATATTCTGCACTACCTTTAAATAATGACATATACCCAAGTTCAACTTCATTTCCATTTTTATCTTTTAAGAAGGTTTGTAAATGATAATCATCACCAGCAGTTGGATTTGGTTTAACAAATAAACTAACATTTTTATCTGCTTGTATTGGATTTTGTGCCAATTCTTTGTTTATTTCTTCAAACACTTGGTTTTGTACTATAGTAGGATCAACTTCATCTTTCCATAATTTTTTTACTTTTGGTATTTTACCAGTAGAAAATTCATAGTTAGCAGCTATATTTGCAAGCCTTGTATTTTCTGCCTCTATTCTACTTATTATTTCTTCTCTTGATAGTGCTGTATTTGATGGTACATTTACAAACCTATTTGGGTTATTGTAAGAACTGTATGCACGACTTGTTAATATGCGATTTAATTCCCCCTCAGTAGCATTTTCTAATCTTGTAGGATCACTCAGTAAACTTTGTCTTAGTGCTCTATATGTATCATTATCTGCTGCATTGTTAAAATCTTCTATAGTAAGTGCGGTAGATTCTAGTTTAGCTGCCGCCTCTGGCAAAACTTCATCTGCAACTTTCTTTGCTGCTTTACCTTTGCCCATGCTTTTTATAGCTTGATAACCTTCTTCTAATTTGCCAAGTTTAGCTAACTCCCCTACACCCACTAAATTCAATGGATCAAGTACAACATCTGCAGCAAATGCAGCTACTGGATTTTTAAGTTTTAATGCTTCTGCTGGGGTTTGGTATTTACCTGTTAATGCTTTTGTTGCAACTTGTTGAGCAGCTCCCAATGTAGCTGTAACAGGCAGCATTGCAGTGCCAAAGAATCCTGCATCTTTATTTTCTTTTGCTACATAAGTTCCCCATTCAGTTAAAGCAGAATTAACATTTTCACCTATTTCTTGTACTTTTCTTTTTGCTTTTAGCCATGCTGGTGCTTCTGCCGTAACTTCTGCTTCTTTTAATGTAGGAGCTATATATGTATCAGTAGCTTTATCGTAGTTCATTAGCTTACCACTATTATACAGAGCTTTATATTCGTCTGATGACTGTGCTACTTGCTTAACAGTACCGTCTGGTGCTGTAATATTTATCATTTTATCTTTCGGTATAACTGTGCCATCAGAAGCGTAGCTACTTAATTTAGGTAATGTGTTTAAGTATTTATCTACAAGATCGTGCTTTCCTGTAGCTACTAACAACTCTACTTTCTTAACACCTTCTCTGGGTATAATTGCAATATCTCCATGTTCATTTCGTATTGCAATCTCTCCTCCCTGTACTTCTACAGCTTGCTTTTTATTTTGCATATATTTAGTTGATTATTTTCGCATTGATATTAGTAGGCAGGAGATTAACTCCTGCCTTTCTAATTTGTTTCTATTTCTTTTTTGTTGGTTGCTTTTCTTTACCCTCAGTTGGTTTTTCATTTTTATTTTTATCTAAATAAGAAAAATCATTTTTCAAATACTTGTATAAATTCTCTCTTTGCCCTGCATAAATTGCAAATAATTGTTTTATATCAAACGGCATATCAGCTTCATTTGCTGTATACCAGTCATCTAACTCTTTATCATTCATTTTAGTAAGATCAGCTTTATTTTTATAAGCATAAAATAATGTAGACATTTTTCTTGCTTCTATCTCAGTTGGATCAGCCAGGTAGTTAAATTCATAATCAGGGATTGGACTTTTTTCTTTTAAAATTTTTCTATCTATTGGCGGGGTTCTTTTTTCTACATCATATATATCTGCCTTATGCGATAGTTCATGTATGTACGTGCTGGGAAATTTCCCAGTAACTACCTTAGTTCCCATAAATAATTTATTAGCTGATGGAATAAAATGTCCTACTTGTTTCATATCTTTAGGTTTACTATCAGTTATAGAAAAATAAGATGGAGTATTTAAATTAGCTATTTCCTTTTTACTTTTTTGCTCTTTTAAATATTCTTGATATTCTTTAGATTTGTATTTTACACCATATTTAACACTACCATCTACATCATCTATATTAGGGTCTAATTTATTTATATCAACAAGAGAACTGTTTTTTGTTGTAGCAAGACTTTCAAGTAAAGTTGTACCATATTTAGCTTTTGTATAAGCATTCCAATTTGTAGTTTCATCCTCTTCAGTAGTAGGTTTAAAGTTGCCTTGTTTGTAATAATCAGTAAGAAACTTTTTACTTTCCCAATACAAATCAGACTGCTCTTTATCTATTAACTTAGTATTGTATCTTTTATCTTTATACACAAATTCTTGTTCATTCTTTTCTCTTGCATTTCTAAAAGCAGAGTTAAAAGATGAGTAATCTGAATAGTCGTTTAATCCCCATTTTTTATAATTTAAAGTTTCCCAAAAATGTATTTTATCTGCAGGTTTTGTATCTCTGTCAATCTCCCAACTTGAACGCTCAGGTTTAGGTTCTGTACTTGCTACAGTTGTATTTGGTGTTTTGCTGCTATGATTAACTTGCTTTGGAGCAGTTATAGTTACCTCATTAAGTTGTGGAGCTATATATTCATCTTTAGTTTTATTGTATTTCCATCTATCAGGATTTAAAGAAGAATTTGTAGGGTCAGTTATAACAGGATTGTATAAATCATTTCCACCACCAACAACTAACCCCGATGCTGCTATTACCAATCCTTTTGCAGCTTTAAATGGTTGTTTAGTGTTGTTGTTAACCATACTTATTTGCCCATTACCAACTGTAATGTCAATACCACCTTCTTTGTGGCTTTT
>CALMTA010000299.1 GCA_937872505.1 uncultured Neisseriaceae bacterium
ACTACAGCAATGGCTTCGATAATAGAAAAAAGAAACTTCCTAGGTTTTGAATTAGATCCAGACAATTTCGAGACTTGTCAGGAAAATATCGAAAAAACAAAAAAGGGAATAAACGTATTAGATAGCAAAGTTTTAAAACAAAGTCCAAAATCCAGCCAAATTTCGGAGCAATTGAACCTGTTTTAAAACAATATAAATTTTTATATAAAAAAACCGTATAAATTTTTTTATACGGTTTTTTTTATTATATTTGAATATCGAATTAAACGCAAAAATGATGAAAGAAAATAAAATAGAAAAAGCTAATGAAAATCAAGATTTATCTGACTTAGCTTGTTTTGTTTCAGAACAGTTGATTATAAAAAGCTTTTACAAAAAATTTGGATTTCAATTTAATGAAAGAGAAAAACCACAATTTTGCAAAAAAACAGATACAGAGTTTTTTAATCACGCAGCAAAAAATGTTGGATCACAGTATTATGTTACGATATTATTCACTAATCAATTATTAGGAAAAATTATTAATAAGAACATTTGAATATCGAATTAAACGCAAAAATAATGAAAAAAATAAAAATAAAATAGAAAAAGATAGTATGCAAAAACTTACAGAACAAGATCTTGATTTAATTAAATTAGCAATAAAAAATCAAGGTGGATGGTTCAAGAGTTCCTATGTATATGCAATATATAGTATTGAGCCAAGCAATATATTTGTAGAAAGAGAAAATAAAGAATACGTTGTAAATTATTTCTACAATCTAATAAAAGATGTTAGTAATTTCAAAAAAATAAAAGATTTTAATACATTCAAGGATCTAAAGCTATCATTCGAACAATAAAAAAAATAAAATGAAAAGAACAGAATTTATACCACATCCTTTAAGAATATCATTCGAAGAAGGAATAAATAGGATCTTCAAAGAAGAAGATGGTAGAGTAATAGAATACAGTTGTCACGGAGGAGGTTTTACAACATCTGACATAGGTATTAATGGACAATTTGAAGAAGTTATTTATGAACTTTGTGAGAAACAATTAGCACAAATAGAATGCAGGATTTGTGAATGTATTTTCTACAAAGAAGGAGGTTGTGTAAACGCTTCTCCAGCAATAACACTAAATAGTAATGGAACTTTTAACTGTTGGTCAAAGTCAAAATCAAATAAAAATGAGAAAGAATAATCAAGAAGTAAAAGTAGGTAAGCCAAGCTTCATTTTAGAAAATCAGAAAGAAATGATAGAAAGAAATATGTATAAACAAATAGATAAACTCTATTGGGCAAATAGAGGAGTTGATCAAAAAAGTGAATTTCATAATTGGAAAGGATACAGGCCTTTTGAGGTAAAATTAATATTAAGTAACAACAATAAAACAAAAAGACCTTATGGAGATTTCAATAAGTAAAATTTACAGACCAATAGTAGAAAGCAAAAGAAAATCTGTACCAAAGCTAAAGCTCCACCAATAGTAAAAAAATAAATGAACAAAAGTACAAAATCAAAACTTTCAAGAGACTTACTTTCGAGTCTAGAAAGATATTTTATACTTAAAGGTTCGACTTTTAGAATAAAAGAAGTCTTTGGAACAGACTACGATGAGCTAGTAAAAATAGCAGAATCAAAAAAGTCAACATACAACGGCCTTTATAATATATTGCAATATACAAGGAGCGATGGAAAAGAAAGATTGATATATTGCTCATACCAAGATTATAAAGATAACAAAAAAGAAATTGAAAAGACAAAACAAACATACGAAACAAAAAAAGCAATAAACTCTATAACTAGAGATTTACAATGGAATGAGTTTAGAATAATAGACTATTTTCCTATGACAGGTATTTTATATATCTGCAGATTAACCAACGAAGAAACAGAGCAACTAAAATCAAAAAATATAAGAGAAAAATATTTCTCATCAGTATCTGTTATATCTAAGAATGAATCTTTTATTACAGTTAAATGTAAATTAAAAGATTTATTTATGACAGAGAAAACAAAAGGAGCGCTAAGTCCAGACATATTAGATATAATGTAATGAAAAGAAAATTAATACCAGACATTAAAGATCCAATTGGAAAATATTGGAGTCAACCAAAACAAGAAGATTTTCTTTATATCGAACCAGAAGATGTAATAGTTATGTCAGAATTAGTATTAGAAAGTATCAAAGAATATTCAAGATCAATTCCTTCTGGAGTTTACGAAGGTAAAATGTGGAGAAGCTGGTCTGGCAAATGTTGGCAGTTATGCTGGTACGATGAAAAAGATCCAAATGACGAAAGATATATTTTGATAAAAAGAAAAGACATTGCATTATTTTAGATAAAAATAAAATGAAAAAAGCATACTCACTAACAATGTACAGATTAATAATTATTAATCAAGATAACTTTTTCTATTTGGTAGAAAAAGAAAGAGAATCGGGTTTAAATTTTTTTTACTCTTATAAAAAAGTTTCTGACAATTTAATATTAGCAAAGCTAAAACCAAATTCAGAACACTACATGTATCCAAAAAGCAAAATAATTGAAAATGAAGACTTAGCTAAAACAGCTTTTCTCTCTTCTTTTCCTAATGATTCGTTACAACCAAAAAAATAATATAAATTTTAATATAAAATTTATATACATATTTTTTTATATTAAAATTTTCGTTATATTTGTAAATGATTTGCATAGTCGATAAACCAAATGAAATAGATCTTTACCAATTAGGTTTTGATTTAAATAAAACAAGATTCTTTCTTATAGGACAAAAAATAAAAAGAAAAGTAAAGAAAAAAAATTTCAGCCCTAGAATGAAAAGTTTAGAATACGAATATGAAGATCAATTCATATACGAAGTAATAGACAGAGAAAAGGGTTACATACCAGACAACGCAGAAGAAAAGTATTACGAGGTATGGTCAGAAGGTAGAACAGTTGAGTTTTCAAAACATAATAAGAAACAAATGAAAGATTTATCTAAATTAAATGTAAAAACAGATATAAAGCAGGAGCTTGTAGTAGGTACTGTATACGATCAGTACAGAATAATAAAAGTAACTGATCCAGAGGGTTTACTTTTAGAGCAAGTTGATTTAAAAGGAAATCCTGTTTTTGTAAGACTTCCTCCTGAAAAAGGACTTTTTATGCCACAGATTAAAATAGAAGGAAAGTGGTATTATATGACAATAGGAATAAATCAATTGACAAAAAGGCCTAACAACCCAGCTGCTTTTAATAAACACGAAGAATGCGAAGAGTATATTATGGACTACCACAGCGCTCAAGTTGCAATACAAAGAGCAAATAAAAAGAATTCATAATGCAAGAATATTCAACATTAGGGCCTTTGCAAAGTTTCCCAAATTACACTGTAAGGCCTAACGGGTTTTTGTTTATAGAAAATCAGGAATTTTTCTGCTCAATGAGGGCAGAAATAATGAATTTTGAAGAAATGGAAAAAAGAATAGCTCCAAACTACGACAAAGATAAATTTCTTCAACCAGGAATTTATATAATAAAATCCACAGAAACAAAGTGTACTATAACAAAAAAACAAGGTGTTTACTTTATGAGGAAAACATTTGAAGAAGGTGTTAATATAATTTGGGAAGGAAAAGAAATTGTAAATGAAGAATTCATAGTTAAAGAAGAAGACATATTAGATCAAATAAGATTTGGCTTTATGGAATTGTTGGAAACTATATCTTACGAAGAAAGAAACAAAAAAACAAAAGACAAAAAAACAGAACAAAATAGAAAAGTTAAATTAGATAAAGATCAGTTAAATTTATTTTAATCATGCAAGTAGAACTCAAAGGAAAAGTAAAAGAAATTTCTCAAAGTGAATTCGTAGGTAACAATCAAACGGAGAAGTTTACATTGGTTATATCAAGAAAATATCTTGATGTCAACGAAGAAGAAAAAGAACACTTGTACGCAGTACAGGTTTTTGCAAACAATCAGAAAAAATCAAGATCATTCTTGAATTATTTTCTTGGAAAAAAGGTATCCTGCAAAGCAACTATCCAATCTCAAGTATACAAAAAGGATGGAAAAGAAACTTACTTCACAAATTTGAATTTCAATTCTATAGAGGAAATTGAAACTTCAGGTATTAAAAAAGAAGAATCACCTTCTTCAAACAAAGATGAAGAAAAAAGTGAATTCGAAAAACAAAAGAAATCAGAAGATTCAACTGTAGACGATCTACCATTCTAAGAGATGTACCCAAAATTAGTATACGAAAGTTTTGAAGAATATATGTTAATACATATATGTTTAATATCAATAGTATACTTTTCAATAATAATAAGCATAAAAATACTTCAAAAATGGAAATAAAAGAATACGTTATTGCAGCAGCAAGAACACTTCCTGATCTAGGATCAGAAGAAAAAAACAAGCTCCACATGGTCTTAGGACTAAAGACAGAAGTTAGAGAATTATGCGACATAATTAAAAGAGATTTCGCATACAAAAAAGAAATTGACAAAGTCCATGCAAAAGAAGAAATAGGTGATCTAATGTGGTACCTAGCTGGATACGACACAATTCACTCAAAAAACAAAGGTGCAGAAGGATCATTATTAGCATCTTACGTAGTAAACTCAGTTAACTCGTTAGATTTTATTCCTAATTCTGAATTACCAGAATCTGAATCAGAAAAAGATGAATTCTGGTTTTTCAAAAGAATATGTGAAATAGATAAGCAAATAATCTATCTTTTTTACATAAGCTACGGTTACGCAAACGAGGTTATTTCATTGTCAAAGATATACATTGAAATACAAAGAATATGTGAATACTTAGGTATTGATCTTTCAGAATGTATGTCAAAAAACATAGAAAAACTTAAAGTGAGATATCCAGAAAAGTTTACAGAAGAACTTGCTGTAAACAGAAATACAGAAGAAGAAAGAAAAAAACTAGAAGAATAATATGCCTGAATTGCAAGAAGTGGCTGTCATTCAAGGAATGACATTCGCAAACATAAAGCCAAAAGACAAAAAATCAAAGTACAGAGGCAAAAGTATGTTTATCAGAATACCCAAGAATATAACAGAAGAAGAGGGTAAAATGATACAAAAAGAAGCAGAGTCACTCTTCGCTAAGATTCTAGGCGAGCCAGTTTACGTAAACCTTACAATTATCAAGGAAGGTAATAAATAAAAAATAGCTGTCACTTTGTTAGTGACAGCTTTATTTTTAAAACAGAACAATTATGAAAATAAGAACATACACAGGAAAAACAATAGACGTATTAAATCCTAAAAAAGAGGATATTGATATAATTGACATAGCACACTCTTTGTCAATGATTTGTAGATGGGGAGGTCATACAAAGCAATTTTACAGCGTAGCACAGCATAGTGTTCTAGTATCTCTATTGTGTCCAGATAATCTTCAATTAGAAGGTTTAATGCACGATGCTACAGAAGCTTATATTGGTGACTTAGTAAGGCCAATAAAAAATGAGATAGAAAAATACAAAGAAATAGAAGATAATCTAGCCAAGGTTATATCTGAAAAATTTAATCTTATTTACCCTTGGCCAGAAATTGTTGTTGAAAAAGATAACATAGTTCTTCTTCAAGAATGGAATTCAAATTTAGTAAACGGTAAAGAAGACGAAAAACTAGAATCAGGAGTTTGGTCTCAACAGTTTAGCTATTTGATGTTTAAAACAAAGTTTGAAATGCTAAAAAGATGAAAAAAATAGCAATTGTTGGTAATAATTTTTCTATCAATAATTTACTCATAGAACAATTAAAGGAAAAAGAAAAAAATATTGTAATTATTGATAATTCAAATAAAGAAACTATTGAAGTAAACGGAGAAATATACGAAATAATTGAAAAAGAAACAGAATCAGAATACTTAAAAGCTTCTAAATTAGCAGTTTTAGAATTATTTGCTACAAATAGCATGTATTCATCATATAGCAGAAAATTGAGATCTGATATAGATATAATTAAAGAATACAGACTAATACAACTTAAAGAATCTGAGCTGAGTCGATGGGAAAGAGATCGTGTTGTAAGCATATTTGAAAGTAAATTCAAGAAATTAAAAAGATAATGCAATACGTAAAAACACACAGCGGAGAAGAAAAAGTAGCTTCATTATGCTGCCTTTCAAGAATAATGATTAACGGAAAAGTACTTTACTGTAGTAATTGTCATAAGATAATATCTATAGTTAAATACGAACAAATATACAGAAAAGAAGGAAAAGTAATAGTAATAACAAAAGCAAAAAAACAAAAAAATGAAATACATATTCAAGATTCTTTGGCCAGCAATAAAGCTATTATTTAAAGTATTAATATGCTTTATAGCACTTGTAGTATTTTTATTAATATTTACATTTGAAATAGTTTGGAGTTTAAAAATAGATATTGTATCTATTCAGATTTATTTTCTTTTTGTTGAAAGTCTTTTCACACAAAAAACAAGAAAAATAAAAAACCCAAAAGTAAGAGAAAGATTCAGAGAGATCTTTTGGGACGACGAATTAGAAGAAGAGCTAAAAAAACAAAAAAATGAAAAACAGGAAGAAAAACTTAGTTAAATTATCAAAAGAAAGAAAAGCTAGGCAAAAAGAAAGAAAAGAGCAAAGCTTTACAGAAATTCTTTTTGAATTTATAGGAGCAGTAATGAAAGCAGCTACAGAAGTTCGTAGAGAAGAAGAACTTAAAAAAGAAAAAGAAAAAAATAAAGATGAGACATAAAACAATAGGAAATTTTTTTATATGGGCTACTGTTGAAATAGACGGAGATTATACATATCTACAAGAAGCAATAAGAGTAGGGAATGAAAAAATAGATTTTATTTTATGTCAAATACAAAAAGTGAGAGAATTAGAGCAAGAAGAAGTAGACACAATATACAAAGAAAACGAATGTAAAATTTCAGGATTTATATCCTATAAAAGAAATTTATGTTACGAATTCAAGAATATAACTCCACTAGAGTATCTTGAAACAGAAAATAGAATTGAAAAAATAAACGAAGAAGAGTTTATAGACGAAACAATGTTTTATCAAGCAATATTAAACATAAGAAAAAAATGCACACATACACAGCAACAGCTACAAACACAGAAATATTAGTAGCAACAATATTGTTACTAGTTTTTATTATTATAATAAAAACGAAAAGAATACCGAGATTCTTTTACTACGAAAAAACAGTAGAGAAAAGAATAATAGGAAGAACAGCAGAAGAAGGAACAATAAAGAAAAATGAGTATCAAACAGTAGAAACAAGAACACTCTATTTTCTTTTTGTAAGATGGTTTTATATAGAAAATACTAAAACGGAGGAGTAAAAAGAAATGAAAAAACACACACTAGAAGAAATCTTGGAAGAAAAAAGAGAATCGCTAAAAAAACAAATATCATTCCAAGAAATAAGAATAGAAAATACAGAACACAGTCTAAGAGAAACAAGAGAGGAATTAGCAAGAATGAAAGAAGAACACAGAAAACTAACAGAACTAATGATAAAAGCAGAAGAATTAGAACTACAAAAAATAGAAATTATAAAAAAAGAAGACGACGAAGAAGAGGAAGACTAAACTATAAATTTCAATAAAATGAACAAAGTAATAAAATATTACACAATAACAGTACTTATACTATTATCAATAGGAATAATAAGCACTACAAAAATAAAACCAGGAAAAATACATTACATACAGTTGTATTCAGGAAAAGGAGAATTCATAATAGCAGACAACATAATTCTCGAAAACACAGGATGTATTAAATCAAAAGAGAAAATAATAATTTGCGGAGTATCAAGAATATACTTTTAACCTAGAA
>CALMTA010000300.1 GCA_937872505.1 uncultured Neisseriaceae bacterium
GGATCCGGCATTTTAACACCAGTTGGTTTAATTGCTGCAGGAGAAGAACCTCTAAGAATAGCAATTAAATAAAATGCAAATAATAAGCATAAAATGCCAATTTATATAGTAAAATTCATCTTTTTAAGTTTACAAGACTTTAATGAAAGGAATTTTATATGGATTGGCAATATATGTAATATAAATTGCATCTGCAAATTTATAGCGAGCATAAAAATAGTTTCACAAATTTACTACCAAAAATTTTTAAATCAAGCTAGATCAATTAAATTTATATAATAAATAGCTTAAAGCTTAACTATCAATGATTTAATAAAAAAATAAGGTAGTCTATAAAATATAATAAAAAAGTTTTAAAACGCGATTGCAATCGGTTTATAATTCCCAAACTTTCTTGCATTTATATTATATACATTATTTTTAATACCACTATTTAAATTATGTCCATGAATTATTTTGCATTTATTATTAACAAAAATTGGTATATTTTCCATAACATTATCATGTGGTCTAAAATTAGTTAATTCATAAGAAATTGATTTAAGTTCATTAATTTCTCTTACTAAAAATTCAATGTTTTCCTCAAATTCATCATTTAGTTCAGCGAAAGCAGTTTTATATATTTTAAATTCTTCATTGTACTCTATTCCATTATGTATATAGAATTTATTAGTACCTTCATCATAATAACAATTAACAAATCTTTCTTCAAGGGGAATCTCTTCTCCTTCTTTTAACGGAATACAAGCAAATTCTCCTGCTTGAGAAGAGCCTAAAACTGGAATCATTCCTTCAAAACAATGATTTTTAACATCATGATTACCTCTAATAAATACAACTCCTACATCATGTAATTTAATGATTAGATCTTTTGTGGCTACTTTATTATTAGAAAATCTATCATGAATAATATCACCTATGCAAACTAACTTATAATAACCACATTTAAAAGTTAATTTACTAACAATAAGTGATAACCTTTTAGCCATATTTTTATTTTTCTGAAAATTTATTAAATCACTGCTTTTTATTCCCTCTTTTGCTACATTAGCTTCTAAATCTAAGATTATTATTAATTCGTCTAAAATCGATTCATCATCGCATTTAATATGTCCGCTTTGCATAGCAGCTAATATAATTCTACCAATACTACCATCAGCATCACCTAATGCTATTGTACTCGGCACAACTATATTTTCAACATTTTCTATTCTTAAAAGATCTTCAAAATACAATTGAGCCTCATCACTTAATTTACCTAATATATAAATTATTTCTTCAGATTTAATAATTAATTCATTTATACTTTTTACACTAACTGTTGGACTATTTGTTTCATAGTTTTTTTGACTCAGCTGCAACGAAGATAATGATGGCTCTAAATTGAAATTATTTATTTTTCTAATCATATTTTCATATTGTAATTTGATAACAGTTTTTCTTAAAGCCTTAGTATACTTATTACTTGTATCATTAAGTATGCCACATGCGTTTTTATCTAAAACCTTATCATATATAAGCTTATTATAATCCAAATTAAGATCATTATTACCTATTCTACTTATAATAGCATCGGCTAAAGGAAATTTTTCTGTTGCTATAAAATAATTGTAACCGCTTAAAAATAATTCTTCAAATACATTATATGTATAACAGGTTCCTTTAAATATACCTTCATTAACTTTTTTAGCAATTATGTTTAAGATATCTTGTAAATTTTTATAATCAGATAATGCTTCTTTAAAGATATTATAAGTATCATCGGGCGTCAACTCACATTTTTTAATAGCTTGTACAACTATTTTATTTGCATGCCTAACTATAAAATTAGAACCTTTATCTTCAAAAATTTTACTTTTTAATGCAAATTTAAATAATTTATAAACTTCAAAAGATGTTAAATCTTTATCTCTAAAAAAAGAAATTATGAGTTCTGCTATATCTACTGTATTTTCTAGATTTTTATTTTTAAATATTTTAAGTTTATAAATTTTAACTAAACGCTCAAATGCTTCATAATGATCATTTGGTTTATTATAAATTTTAGCATTATTTAATTTACTATGAATACTTTTAATATGTTTTCTAATATCATTACTAGTATTACTATAATTAGTTTTAATCCTATTAAATATATTATTTAGCACCCCATTTCTATGTACACATATACTTTCTAAATGCTCCTTGTTAGATTCAATAAATTCTATAAAAACTTCATTATTAATTTCTCCATAATAACTTTTATACTTATTATATAGATGATTAAATAATTGATTGGGGTTGTTTAATAATTCTTGAGAAACTTTAATTGCCATCATAAAAGTATTATTCAAAATATTGGGACATATATGAATATTTTTTTCAAAATAATCTTCAATATATTTTATAACAATATCTCTTGCTTGTAATTTATTTTGTTTACCATTTTGATCTTTATTTTTTCTTAATTGATTTAGTATTATTGTTCTTGGAGCAAATATTATATTATTCATAATAAATTATCCTAAAAAATTATTAAAATACTTAAGAAATTAATTTCATTATTCTAAACGAATAAATAGAAAAATAATAGTAACAATTTTAACTTTTTTAAGATAAATTTTAAAAAGGAATAAGTTTTAAAAAATATGTGATAAATGAAGGTTAGAGAAGATGAATTTTAAAAATTAAAAAACTATTACCACCAAAATGATTTATTAGTAGTAAATTTTCTGCATAAACGAACTCCAATAATGTCATAGTTATAACCTAACTTATAACCTAAATATTTTATTACAGTTTTTATTATTGATTTAGGTAGTAACCAAGGAGCCCGTAGGAGCAAAAATTTCCATTCTGATAGAACAAATTTTAACCCTTCTTTATTAGCATGACCAAAACTTTGAATTATCCAATTTTGTGAACGATGAAATACTCCAATATCAAAATAGCGTTTAAACTCATCTTTTATACTATAATTATGTGAATGATAACATATTGCTTCAGCAACATATGCAACTTCATAACCAGCTTCAAGCATTTTTGCAAAAATAAAAGAATCTTCACCAAAAATAATTCTATCAGGAAATCCTCCGATATTACGTAAAATATCTACTCTATAAGCTGCAAAAGAATCAGAAGAAAATACACAACGAATACCAAAAACATAGCGGTCAGAATAGTTTCGCGTATAACTAAGCGGTGAATAGTTAAATAATCTTAAATGTTTAGCCAATAAATCTGCATTATTATGTGGTAACTGTCGTCCAAAACAACCCGATACTTTATTATTTGTTTCAAAAATATTAATTAAATTTACTATAGAATCACTATTTGCCAATAAAACATCTTGTGTTAAATAAACAATAATATCAGCATCCTCTAATATTTCCAAAGCTAGTTCTCGTGTAGCTCCATGATCAAATTCTTCATTTTTAATAACTCTATTTTCAAAATTATATTGTTTAGCTATTTCTAAAGTATTATCTAAAGAAGAAGAATCTATTATCAGCCTCCGATAAAAAGGATACGATTGTAAAATTGATAAATTAGCTGTAAATACATCCCCACATATGCTCATAGCATTATAAGTTGGAATAAATACTGAAACTTTCATATTATCTTCGCAAAAAAATAATTAATATGCATTCATTTTATCAATAATATAATTTGTCTGCTCTAAGGTTTGCACTGGGCTAATTGGTAAACTAAGAACCTCTTCATGAATCTGCTCACTAATTGGTAACTCTAATTTACTCCATTCATTATACGCATGCTGTTTATGTACAGGAATAGGATAATGTATCACTGTTGCAATTCCATTATCTAACAAATACTTTTGTAATACTTTTCTATCTTTAACTCTTATCACAAATACATGCCAAACATGAGAGTTCTCATCCCCTATTAAACTAGGTAAAATTATCTTAGCATTTACTATTCTATCACAATATAATTTAACTATATCTCTTCGTTTTTTATTATCAGAGTTTAAATTTCTTAATTTTATTGATAATACCCCTGCCTGTAACTCATCTAATCGACTATTTACACCCTTATACATATTCCTATATTTTGTTTCACTTCCGTAATTAGCTAAAACTCTAACTGTAGAAGCTAATTGACTATCATTAGTAGTAATAGCACCAGCATCTCCTAATGCTCCAAGATTTTTCCCTGGATAAAAACTAAAACCACTAGCATCTCCTAGATTACCACAATATTTATCATTATAAGAAGCTCCATGCGACTGAGCACTGTCTTCTATTATTTTAAGATTATATTTTTTGGCTAATTTCCAGATTTTTTCCATACCTGCAATTTGACCATATAAATGCACTACTATAATTGCTTTTGTTTTTGCAGTAATTTTTTCTTCAATTTTTTCAGTATCAATTAAATAACTGTTAATATC
>CALMTA010000301.1 GCA_937872505.1 uncultured Neisseriaceae bacterium
AGTTTTGATAACGTCTGGGATGATAGAGCTACTTTGACATATTCCTGATTTGCTATAATAATATTATGGATGTTGAATTAACAGACAAGTTAAGAAATGCTATATCAATTTTGCAAGAAAAGCTTTGCATACAGTTAAATATGAGCATTGAAGACGTTAGAAACTTACAAATTAGAGTTGAAAATGATAAAGTAACAGTATACGCAAAAGAAAAGCCAGTAGAACCAACCGTAGTAGAACCTATTGTAGAAAAAGTAGAAACAGATTATGTCTAAATCAAATACATTCGAAAACGATATTTTACAGCTTATCTTCAATAACGTAGACATAGCTGACATTGGTGACGCTGGAGGACTTCAAAACTCAGCTACAGCGGGTTCACTTTATGTAGCACTTCACACAGGAGACCCTGGAGAAGCAGGTACAGCAGCAACCAATGAAGCAACTTACGGTTCTTATGATAGAGTAGCAGTTGCAAGGTCAGGTGCAGGATGGACAGTTGCAGGTAACGAAGCAGAAAACTTTGCTTTAATTCAATTCCCAGAATGTACTTCAGGTTCAGAAACTATTACTCATGTCTCTATAACAGTAGGTGGAACTCCAACTACAGCAGATAAGATTCTTTATTCAGGTGCCTTAAGTGCCTCTCGTGCTATCTCCTCTGGTATTCAGCCACAGTTTGCAGCCACAGCCCTCACTGTAACTGAAGACTAATTATGTATAAATGTAGTGAATGTGGTCTGGCTGTTATAGTCTTACCAAACGAAAAACCCATCAAGGCTTGTAAATGTGAAGCTCCTATAATAGTTGAGATGGAAGCAACAGCAACAGGTAAAGGTGGAGTAAGTTTATGATTACAAATATAAAATCAATGGTAGATGCAGAATTAAACGGACAAGTCAGAACAAATATGTGGAGAAAAAATCCTTCACAGACTACAACTGCTGGTTTATGGTTTGACCTCTCAATGAGTCCAGGACTTCCAGTTCCTAAATATTGGTTTGATGCACCTCCAGGAATTGCTAAAGTTGTAGCTCAATCTACAGATGGTGGACTGTATCACGGAGCAAATGTTTCAACAGCTACTAAGTATTTAAGACAAACTACAACAAGAGCAACAGTAGCTACAGCCCTTCCTATGAAAATGATACTTTGCGATTATCTTCTTTATTACCCTTCAATTGATGACTCAACAACAGATGAGCAAGTTTTGGACAATTCTACTACTCTTACAAGATATACAGATGGAGAGGGCGTACAAGCTATCGCAGTTTCAGTAGCTGGTAGAACAGGCGGACAATCATTCTACTTTACCTACACTAACTCTGAGGGAGTAAGTGGTAGAACATCAGGTACAGTCATTCAAAACTCGGCAGCAGCTTTAGGAACTATCGTAACTACAGCAACCGCAACTCTAGGTAATACTTCGCCATTTATCCCACTTCAAGAAGGGGATACTGGAATTAGAAGTATTGATAGTGTGTTTATGCTCGGAGCAGATGTAGGACTATTTACTCTTATTTTAGTTAAGCCACTTGCAAGTACAGCTATCAAAGAAATCACAGCTCCTTATGAGAAGGATTACTTTTTACAAGATGGTATAGTGCCACCTATTCAAGATGACGCATATTTAAGTTTTCTCTGCCTCCCACAGGGAACACTTGCAGCAACAGGTATATTTGGAGATGTAAAGGTGGTGTGGAACTAATATGGCAGGATTTAGCAGTACAGACCAAATTGTAGCAGCTTTGACAGCAGGGCAGGTAAGACGCACTGAGTGGTCAAAGAATATGAACCCTACAGCAGCAGCAGTAGCTAACGAGTGGCATACTCTTTTTAGAGGAGGAGGAAACCCACCAGCAGATGCACTCTTTAACACAGGTTCTTCACTTCTTTTTCAAGCAGTTAAAGATGTTACAACTAATGCCTCAACAATCTATCACGGGGGAGATGTACAATCAGGTGGTTATACAAAACATTTACTTTCAGGCTCGGTTGTATCAGCAGCAGCTACAGTAGTTCCAGCAACTATCGCTTTAATTGATGTAGTTGGGTTTTATAGAAAGACTCCTATTACCTCAACAGCAGCAGACGCTACTACTAACACTCTCGGTCAGTCTGATACCTTCACAGCAGATGCAGGTTCAGATGTAATTACATTCACTTCAAGTGCTAATCTACCCTCTAACTTACTTACGGGTACTAGAATGAGATTCACAACAACTACAACTCTTCCAGCAGGTATTTCTCTTGCTACAGATTACTACTACATAAGAGTTTCAAATTCTACAGGTAAGCTTGCTACTTCTTATGCTAATGCAATTGCAGGAACAAACATAAATATAACCGATGCTGGAACAGGAACTCACACGGCTACTTGGTTACTTCCTAGATACACAAATGGAGCAGGAGTAAATGCTTTCTATTTTGCTAACAATGCAACACCTTTAGGAGCAGCTACACCTAATCTCTCACTTGGATATACAAACTCAGCTCAGGCAACAGGTAGAGCTACACCAACAGTTCTTCCAGTAGGTAAGACAGCAGCTTCTAATTCTCATATTATTCATACTGGAGCAACAGCAGCAGGTAAGTATAACTATTCAGTACCACTTCAGTCAGGAGATTCAGGTATTGCTGAAATTAATACTATTCAAAATGCTTCTTCTTATGTTTCAGGAGAATACTCAGTAGCTATGTATAAGGAGTTGGCTAGATTCCCTATCTCTACACTTGGTCTAGCAGCAGAGAGAAACTTCTTAAACGAAATGCCTTCCCTCCCAAGAATCTATGACGGAGCAGCTCTTTATCTCTTAATCGGTTCTGGAGTAGCTACACCTACAAACTCAGCTATCTCAGGACATTTTGATTTTGTATGGAATTAATATGTTACTCGGCAATTACAATCAATGGAATGCTAACCCAGGCAGAGCTATAGGTGGTCCTACAGACCCAGCTATATGGCGTAAGTTTGGCTCTAAAAACAACTTCTATTATGGCGATGCCCATGTAGCCTCAGAAACAGATAAGTCAGCCTTTAATAACGGATACGCACTTCATTCAGCATGGCATCTTTCCCCCAAGGCAGGAGGACTTTCTACTTTTAATGAATTAAATGGAGAAGGAGAATTAACAATTTCAAGCCTTGCTATGGGTAGAGCAGTCGCAGCAGACCTTACAGGAGTAGGAACTATTTCACCAGACCCCTCACTTTCAATGGTTGTTAGTTTAATCTCAGCACTAGCAGGAGTAGGCTCACTTTCTGCAAGTATGGTGGGAACTATTCAGATGGCAGCAGATTTAGTGGGAAGTGGAAGTCTAACGGCAGGATTAAGTTTGTTAGCTAATTGTGTAGCAGCCTTAACAGGTACAGGAACAGTTACATCAACTCTTAGGGGAGATGCGTATTTGGCAGCAGATATTTTTGTTAATCAGAGTGAAGCTACTGTTCAAGATTTAGTTGCTGGTGTATGGAATGCTCTTGCTGCTGATTTTAACGAATCAGGAACTATGGGTGAAAAATTAAACGGGGCTGGAAGTGCTGGTGACCCCTGGACAACAGACCTTAGTGGGTACAATACAGCAGGGACGGCTGGTAAAAGACTTAAGGATACTTTGTCTCAAAACAACTTCTTAGGACTTAAGTAATAGGCCTCATTTGATATACTTATTTTATGGCAAATGCTAAAAGAGATGGTAACCACGTACCTACACTAACGGGTGTATCTAATGTCGACAACGAAACGCCAGTAAATATTTGGGCTGATCCCACAACACACGAATTACTAGTATCAGGTGCTAGCGGTTCAGGTGGAGATGGCGCAATTGTTGATGGAGTATCAGCCGCAATTAAAGCAACAGTATTTGATTATACAGGTTCAAATCCAATAGCGGTAAGACTTACAGATACAGCGGGAGATTATATTGCAGCAGGAGCTGGTACTCAATATACAGAAGGTGATACTGACGCATCAATTACTGGTACTGCAATGATGATGGAAGGAGCAGGTAACGCTCTTGTTGCAGCTCCAGGAACAGCAGCAGATGGATTACTCGTTAATTTAGGAACTAA
>CALMTA010000302.1 GCA_937872505.1 uncultured Neisseriaceae bacterium
ATATGTAATATACCATGATGAAGCTGCATAACCCAGCCAGAAATTTCTTGCCCCAATGTTAATGGCGTTGCATCTTGCAAATGAGTTCTACCTATTTTAATTATGTGAGCAAAAAGTTTTGATTTTTTTTCTAAAGTATTTTTAAGGTTTTTAATATTAGGGATTAAATGATTAATTAAATATTTACTAGCAGCAATGTTCATAGCTGAAGGAAAGGTATCATTAGAAGATTGGCTCTTATTAACATCGTCATTAGGATGTATTTTTTCATTAGTTAGAATTTGATTGGCCAAGTTAGCAATTACTTCGTTCATATTCATATTAGTTTGAGTTCCAGAACCAGTTTGCCAGACACTTAGAGGAAATTCACAATCAAGTTTACCATCTATAATTTCTTCCGTAGCTTTTATAATTGCCTGTGCTTTGTTTTTATTTAATAGTCCAAGTTCTAAATTAACAGTTGCTGAAGCTTTTTTTACTATAGCTAAGGCATTGATTAACTCTATAGGCATTTTTTCATGTGAAATTTTAAAATGCTCTAGTGAACGTTGTGTTTGTGCGCCCCATAAGCAGTTTGCAGGTACCTCAATAGCACCAAAAGAGTCACGTTCTGTTCTAGTTTTCATTAAAATTCCTTAAGATAATAATTTATTAATTTTTGCAGCACAGATAAAATCATTTTCTGATAATCCATTTAATTCATGTGTTGTAAATGTTATTTCACAATAGTTATAACCTAATCGTACATCAGGATGATGGCATTCTTGTTCGCATATATAGGCTATGGCGTTAACAAAAAACATTGTTTGTTTAAAATTTTTAAATTCAATACGACGCCATATTGCAGTATTATCATGTATTTTCTGCCAATTCATAATTTGTTGTATATATTTTTCAATTATTGAAATATCAAGAAGTTTTTTATCTGTAGAGCGGGTACAATGCATATTTGCTAGTTGATCCATTAACAACTCCTATATTCTGAATTTATCTCATTTGATACATTAAGTTTATTTAAAAATCCAAGATTATGAGCTTCTTTAAAAGCATCTACTAGCTTACCATTAATCATATTATATAGCTCTTCGTAACTATTTATAACAAAATAAAATTTTTGCATTTCATCATAGCGGTAAGAGGTTCTTAAGGCAGTTATTAAATCAAAAGGAATTCTTTTCGGAATATTACTTTCAAGGGCATATATGCTCTCAGATTTTGAAGATAATATACCAGCTCCGTAAATTCGTATTCCCTCTGGGTCATTAATTAAACCAAATTCTACTGTAAACCAAAATAAACGGCCAAGCATGATTTGATTTTCTGTATTTAGAGTTAGACCAAATTTGCCTACTTCACGTACAAATTCGGCAAAATTAGGTTCAGTTAGCATAGGACAGTGGCCGAATAATTCATGAAAAATATCCGGTTCAGGCAAGTAATCGATATCTTCTCTACACCTTATAAAGCTTGCAGCAGGAAATTTTCTTTTAGATAATAACTCAAAAAAATAATTAAAATCTATCAATGCCGGTACTGGTTCTACACTCCAGCCTGTATATGTTTTTAATCTTTCAGAAACTTCAATAGGTTGAGGGATTAGTTTATCATTAAATTCAAGTTTCTCTAAACCAATAATATAATCTTTACAGGCACGATTTTTAATTAGTTTAATTTGCCTATTATACAGGATACCCCAAATATTATTTTCTTCATTAGAGTAGTTTATGTAACCGTTAGCATCTGGTAGATAAGCTTGATATCTTGAGTTTACCATTTTAATAACATTCTAAATTTAAAGGATAATAATTATACCTGAATTTTCCGTATTTTGGGTATATTTTTTGATAAATTGAATAGTTTGAGGAATGATATATTTTGAAAAAATAAAAGCTGACACTTAATTAAGTGTCAGCTTTTAAATTATATTTGCACAATCCTATTTTGATTTAATCCTTCTTTGAAAAGTATTATTTAGAATTGGTTAAATTTTGATTTGTAACAAGTACTTCTACAGGTTCTGATGTTATACCATCATAGCTTGCAGTAATAGTAGTACTAACATCATTAGCAGCTATACCTTTAACAAAAATATCACTACTTCCAATCTTTGTAGATATCTCAGCAATTTCTGGATTAGTAGATACCCAAATTAATTCACGATTAAGAATAGGCTGAGTAGTATTATATGAAAGATGAGCTGTTGCAGTTACTTCAACTAAATCACCAACTTTTAAAGATAAAGTAGGTCCTTGATCTATAACAATAGATTGTATAATTGCATCACCAACTTTTACTGTAGTTTCATTAGATTTAATACCATTAAAACTTGCAGTAATAGTAGTTTGACCAGCAGCTACACCAACAACAAAAATATCGTTACTTCCAAGTCTGGTACTTATAGAAGCAATCTTAGAATCAGCAGAAACTAATGTTAACTCAGAACTATTAATAGGTTGAGTAGTATTATCTGAAAAATGAGCTGTTGCAGTTACTTTAGTTTTAAGTCCAACATTTGTATCTATTGTAGATCCTTGATCTATAGTAATAGATTGTAAAGCTGCAGCACTAACTTTTACTGTAGTGTTACTAGAACTAACACCATTAAAACTTGCAGTAATAGTAGTTTCACCAGCAGCTACACCCATAACAAAATCCTCATTAGTTGATATTACTTCAGCAATTTCTGGATTAGTAGAAACTAATTTTAAATCAGTACTAGAAATTGGTTGAGTAGTCTCATCTGAGAAATGAGCTGTTGCTGTTACTTTGGCTCTAAAATTAATATTTGTATATATTGTAGGTGCTTGATCTATTGTAACAGATTGTACAATTGCATTGCCAACATTTACTTTAGTTTCAACAGATTTAAAATCATTAAAACTAGCAGTAATAGTAGTTTCACCTGCAGATACACCCATAATAAAAATCTGATTACTTCCAGGAAGTACCATTATAGAAGCAATGCTAGGAATAGCGGAAACAAATTTTAAATCAGTATTAGCAATTGGTTGAACAGTACCATCTGAAAAATGAGCTGTTGCTGTTAATTGAGTTTTAATACCAATATGAGTATCTATTGTAGAACCTTGATCTATGCTAATAAATTGCATACTTGCATTACTAACTGTTACTGTAGTTTCACTAGATTGTATACCATTAAAACTTGCAGTAATTGTAGTTTGACCAGTATTTACACCCATTACAAAAAAACCATTTATTACTTTAGCAATTCCTGGGTTAGCAGAAACTAATGTTAAATCAGCATTAGGAATAGGCATTATAGTATTATCTGAATAATAAGCTGTTGCAGTAATTGTAGTTTGTAACCCAACATTTGTATCTATTTCAGAACCTTGGTCTATTTCAATAGATTGTATAGTTGCAGCACTAACTTTTACTGTAGTTTCATTAGATTTAATACC
>CALMTA010000303.1 GCA_937872505.1 uncultured Neisseriaceae bacterium
GTACGGCAACGGCAACTGCTACGGCTACGGCAACGGCTACGGCTACGGCGACGGCAATGTCTACGGCAACGGCAACGGCTACGGCTACGGCGACGGCAACGGCTACGGCTATGGCTACGGTGACGGCAACGGCAACGGCTATGGCTACGGTGATGGCTACGGTGATGGCATATTATAAAGTAAAGGAGATAAGATGAGCAAATTAGAAGAAATCTACAACAAAGTAAAAGAACTAAAAAAGGAGAGTAACTGTGGGTAAATTAGAACTTATATATAATAAGGTTAAAAAAGACTCTAAATTAAATGGTGTTTCATTAGCTAAAAAATATGGTGTTTCGGCATCTATGATAAGCGCTATTAGAAATTCTGATACTGTCGAGGAAGCTAGATTAAATTTTAATAGACCAAATAAATATGTAGTAAGGCCGAAATCATCTAAAAATGAGTATTCTAATATAGATAAAGAAATGCAAAAAAATTGGATAAAAAAACTAATAAATAAGTTTAGGAGATAGAACACAATATTATGGAACAACTTAGTTTTAATTACGGAGATGAGCATTTTTCTAGGCTAGATAGATGGTCAAACGATGAGCTCAATACATTATCAAGAAGGCTAACAGAAGAAGCAATTGCTGGAGATATTATTAGGTTAGCAATAGATGGAATTATGGCAGAAAGATCTGGTGTTTTTCAACAACATTTAGACTTTACTCTTAGTAATTCTACTGAATCAGAATAGAAAGGAAAAGTTAATATGCCAGAAGTAGTACCAGATAAGGTTTTCTCAATTGAAATAGGTGGTGAAACTCTGAAATTGAGTAACTCATGTGGCGATCACGCTATCCGTTATATAGGAGCATTATCGTTATATGATCATATAATAGAGTTTTCTCCAGTGGGGATTATGATTGAAGATGAAGATGGGCCCAAGATGGCCGAATTTCAGATTGCTAGAAGATGGTTCTTGGGCAAAGAAGTTGTTGAGAGAGTTGTTAGGCATACAGGATTGCATGAGGTCTACGCTACTGAGTTGACTGAGACTATTCATGAAGATTACCTCAACCAAAAATCTGATAGTTTAGATGATAGTTGGTTGAGGTAATAAATAATAATATGGAAATTCAGCAGGTTAATTTACACCATATTATATATACTAAACGGGCAGTAAGGCGTTTAGGAGGTGGTGCGCTGTGGCTTAGGAATATACAGCCAGCTAAGGTTATGCTCGATGTGAGCGCTCACAACGCACTACATCAAGCTAATCAACCAGTTAACCTATTACCATTAGAACATGCCAGAGCGTGCTTTAGAGACGTTCAGGATTTAGGTTTAGAAGACATGGATACACTAACGATGGTGAGCAGATTAGCTAGACATTTTGGTGAGATTAGTTTACGAGGATCATTATCTACACAATCACAAAGGATAGCAATGAGGCTAGAGGAAAACTTAATAGGGCAACGTAATTATATAAGAGAGGGGATAATTGTAACAAACAAATAAATAATATTATTGAATTTTACATAAAAATAATATATTGTATAGACAGAACTTTAAAAAAATAAATAAAAAGAGAGATGCTATGCCCATCTCTCTAGTCATAGTATATTATAGCACGTGAGCTACTACAAGTAAAGACTAGAGGGATAAGAAGCTTCTAGTCTTTTTTATTATTAAAAATTTAGTTCTGTCTATACCTATGGAGGGTAAACAACGGGGCATCTGAGCTCCTTAGGCAAATAAATATATCAGGTTGTTGTTAGAAGATACAGCAATAAAAATATTAAAAACTTAAAATCTTACTAACTGATTGAATTAAATCGTGGCTCTGGCATAAACCCGCACACCCACGTCCTAAATGCAACCGTGCATCCCGAGGGCTCAAAGTAGATGGAGGGAACGGCAGTTAGAGATGTAAAAGACAAGCAGTAAAGCACTCCATTAGCAGCTGCTCTGGTATAAGGGGAATGTATCGTAAGCCTATTATTTAGGTAAGGGGGTTTAATGGGAAAGGAAAAAGAATGTACAGGATTAAATTGATAGACGGATCATATAAAGAGATTACTAAAGAACAGTATAAAGTTATAACTTCCATTCTAAATGGCGATAGAGAGCCTGAAAACGAGGCACAGGAGCGTTATATCCTAACAATAGAAGACGTGATAGAAGATGTAGATACTAAATACCCTCATAAAGCCTTAATCAAAGCGCATCTTCATGACTTATCAGCACTTAAAAATAAAGAATACTGCAAAAAATGGGTGGAAAACTATTTAAATAATCTTAAACAAAACTCTTGATTAAATTAACAAACTTTAATATAATTAAAGTATCAAGCAACAATATAGCGGAAACCTTAGCAGGGAAAATAGCAGAAGAAGCAAAATAACAGTTCAGGTAGCTTGCGAGACTACCTGAACATAAAGAAAAGGGGAGAGAATGGCGATTAAAAAAGGTAAAGTTTCATCTTATGGAGCAGTACAAAACTATGCATTTGTAAAAGATCGTTTAAAAGAGTTTAGAATTGATTCACCTCGTGGCGATATTAAAACAGAATTTATTATTTTAGATGATGGTAATGTAAGTTTCAAGGCTACTATCATTAAAGATAGAGCCGATGAGAACAGCCCACGAGCTACAGGAAGTTCATTAGGCAACAGTAAAGATAAAAAAGGATTCGAGAAGCTTGAGACTATTGCAGTTGGCAGGGCTTTAGCATTCTTAGGTTACGTTGCTGATGGCGATATAGCAAGTGCTGAAGAGATTGAAGAGTATGAGAAGAGGTTAAAAGAAACTGAAGCTATAGCAAAACGGAATGCTATTGATGCTATTGATGATGCTAAAACTATTGATGATCTAAAAGATGTATGGGCTTCACTAGATCCCAAAACTAAAATTATTGAAGACGTTTTAGCATCTAAGGAAGCTAAAAAAGTGGAGCTAACAGATGTTACTAAAGCTTAAACAAAATACTCCAGCGTGGCTAAAATGGCGTGAGCGTAGAGCCACTGGCACAAAGCTAGAAAAGATGATACCTAGCAGTGGCATCTTGCCTAAAATTGGATTTTTTGAATACGCTGCCGAGAGCCTAGCCATTGAAACTGATGATGAAGATCCACGAGCTAGAGGACGCAGGCTGGAGCCAGAAGCTAGAGAATTATTAGGTAAAGAAGTTGGCATTAATTTTACTGATGATTTTGTAATTGAATCTGATGATATAGATAGGTTAGCTTTAAGCCCAGACGGTTTGTATATAGGTAAGAAATATATAATTGGCTGTGAGATTAAGTGCTTAGCACCTAAAAACCACCTAGAAGCTTTATATATAAATATGCAGTTTAATAAGGGCATTAAGTGCTTCCCACGTTCAAACTACTTAAAGAATATTGGCATACCAGCAGAATATATCAGGCAGGCAGTAGGTTATTTTATAGTAGAGCCTAAACTAGAGACGCTTTATTTTACATTCTACTGCCCAGATCTAACAGTTAAACAACTCTTTTATATCAAAATAAATAGGTCGGATATTAAAGATATTATCGAAGAGCAGACAATAGAAACTAAAAACATACTACAAACAGCGTATGATTTTATAAGCGAATTGAGTTTTTAAGATGAACATAGAAGCATTAAAAAAATTTGCCAGAATATCTAACGTTGATTTTGAAAAAACGTTAAGCTTTCTTGGCTACATGGAGCTAGGCGATAAACGCGAAGAGATTATGAGAGAACATTTTAGCGAAGATGAAGTTAATGAAATGATTGAAGATTTTGAAGCACATGATTTATTTAGTAGGTATGACACTTGCGTATCTAATGATTTAATCTCACAATTTAGGTACTTTATTTATAGGCTTGGGCGGGCTGATGTTAAGGAGCAAGAAGATGAAATATAATAAACCATCATCAATTGAAAACACTGTCAATAAGATATTCGGCACTGGCAAAACTGATGAGAAGTTAACCGAGTTGCTTGATAAGATAGTAAAGAACCGTGAGGCTATAAAACAAGCTATTAAGGCATCTAATTATGATGTTATGCAAAACACTTTTTTAAGGTTATCAATATTAAACTCTGAACTTGCTGATTATATAGCAGATCAGCACATCTTAGTTGGCTCGCTTAATGCTGGTATGGAATTTGAAAAAGAAGCCCGCTATCGTGAGGAAGTCCAGAGGGGTGCAAGTGCAAACTCTGCATATCAAATAAGCGGTAGGCTAACAAAAGAAGCTGAGGCTGAATATGTTTATCAGAAAGGCTTATTACACTCACTAACCACCATTGCGGAAAGCATACGCTATTTAATCAGCGATGTTAAAGCTAGACTTGAATATGAAAAAGGTAACATTATGAATAACAATAGGAGACAAAACTATGAAAATAACTAACCCACGAGGGGCTGGCAGGAAGCCAACAATAACACCAGATAAAAAGATTATCATTATGGATATGATTAGCTTAGGATACAAGAAGGCAGTAATTGCTGATAAATTTGGCATAACAAAACAACACCTGTCAGTTTTACTTAGAAAATGGGGAGTGAATAAATGAAAACTAACTTAACAGATTTAGCATATATTATAGGCCAAATATTAGGCATTGTTATAGTGGGATGTTTATGTGCATTAATTATCGGCATTTCGATCAAACTACTTAGTTGGCTATTGTAAAAACTGTGGAAAACTTATTCAATAAAACCCTTGATTATATTAACAAAATTTAATATAATTAAAGTAGGTTAGGGAAAGCTAACCAATAAGCAAAGGGGGAAAAGATGAAAATAACAGTAACAGAATCGACACAAGTTCTAAATTATATAAATGAAGACGGCATACTTAGATGTAGCCACCAAAATGTTACAGTTGAAGCACCATGCTGTAACGGTGATGATTGCGGTTGCCACGGTCAAT
>CALMTA010000304.1 GCA_937872505.1 uncultured Neisseriaceae bacterium
TATTCCAACCGATATTGGCGAAATCGTAAATCAATTTTTAACAGCACATTTGCCCAAATATGTTGACCTTCAATTTACAGCAAATTTAGAAAATACTTTAGATGATATTTCGAATGGACAAGTGCAAAAACTACCCGTTTTACAAAATTTTTGGCAGGATTTAGAATCGACTATTGTTGAAAAGCAAGGTTTTAGTAGAGCAGAATTAGTAGGAGAAAAACTTGATGAAAACTGTCCAGACTGTGGTAAACAATTAATTATGCGTTTTGGTAAATACGGTAAATTTATTGGCTGCTCTGGCTATCCAGAATGTAAATATATGCGCAAAGTTACTAAAGATAACGCTTCTGAAGAAATAGAAGAACTGCAAATAATAAGTGATAGACTTTGCCCTAAAGATGAAGGCACTTTGGTAATTCGTAATGGTCGCTTTGGTAAATTTATATCATGCAAAAACTACCCTAAATGTAAATATATAGAAAATATAGATAAACCTGCGAGTGAAGCTAAATCTCTTAATATAACCTGTCCTGAATGTAAAACTGGTCATATTGTTGAGAAAAAGAATCGCTATGGAAATTGGTTTTATGCATGTGACAATTACCCTTCATGTAAAACTATTTTTAATCATAAACCTATAGCTGAAACATGCCCAAATTGTAAATATACTATCTTGTTACATAAAATTACGAAACGTAATGGAGAAGAAAAAATCTGCCCTAATTGTGATTATGTTAAAAAACTATAGCCATTTAATGAAAAGGAAATTTATGAAATCATGGTTTTATTTTGATTATAAATATATTGTTAATGAATGGAAAACTTTATTTAGAACTAAATACCTAAAAGATGATATTAATGCTGGATTATCTGTTGCCTGTGTAGCAATTCCACTATCTTTAGCTATTGCTCTTGCTTCTTCCCTAACCCCTGGTGCTGGATTAACAACAGCTATTATTGGCGGAATTGTAGGGGCTTTATTCGGAGGAACACGATTAGCAGTAACAGGACCTGCAGCTGCAATGAGTGTATTAATTGCTCAATGCATCTATGATTATGGATTAGCTGGATTAATTATTATTGGTAGTATCTGCGGAGTATTACAAATAATTTCTGGCTTACTAAGACTAGGTCGATTTACTAAAATGATTCCCTTACCTGTAATTTCTGCTTTTACTGCTGGTATTGGTTTTATTATTATAATTGGGCAATTACCAAGAGCTTTACAATTACCAGCTCCTGAACAAAGTAATGCGATTGCTGTAATTAAACACTTAGGAACTTATATCACAGACATGAACCCTATGGCGTTCGTACTAGCTTTAGTCACATTAGCTATAATGAAAGTGCTACCAAGATATTTTCCTAGACTACCCACTCCTTTAATTGCCGTAGCTATCCCTACACTTATTGTATATTTCTTTAAATTAAATAATATTAGTTTAATTGGTAGCATACCGCACAGTTTACCTGCTCCTTCTCTACCAGATTTTTCTACAATTCAAGATTGGAAAACATTAATATTTAGCGCATTAGAAGTGTTTGCCCTAGCTTCTTTAGAAACTTTATTATCCTCAAGTGCAGTAGATAATCTTACTTATGGAGAAAAGCATGAACCTAACCAAGAATTAATAGGTCAGGGTCTTGCTAATATTTCTTCTGCATGTTTTGGTGGCTTACCTGTTACAGGAGTTATTGCTCGTTCAGCTCTTAATATTGCTGCTGGTGGTAAAACACGCCGTTCAGCAATATTTCATGCTCTTGTAATTATTCTAGTTGTTTATTTATTCCCAACTCCTATAGAAAATATTCCAACAGCAGCATTAGCTGGTATCTTATTAAGTATTGCTATATCAATGTTAAATGTATACGAAGTAATTGAATTTTGGAAAGCTGATAAATTTGAAGTTTTAATATATTTAATTACTTTTTTAGTAATCGTATTTACCGATTTGGTGGAAGGAGTGCGCATTGGTTTATTTGCTGCTTTCATAATTGTAGCAATAAGAACTATTCAAAGCAAAACTAAATTAACTATGTGGAAACATAAAGAAATATTAAGAATTAACTATTCAGGAAGTTTGGTCTTTTGGTCATATGATAAAATTATCAGCATTCAAAAATATGTTAACTCAAACCCCCACATTAAATTTATAATTATTGCACTACAAGATTTAAATTCAATGGACTCCACAGGAGCAACATATTTACTTAACTTTTGTAAAAATATGCATTCTAATGGCGTGCAAATAATTTTACATGGAGCAAGTGAACAGTGGCTAAAAATATTAGATTCTGTTAATCACGACGTTAATAAATCTTATTTAATTACAGTTTCTGAAAGTCAAATAAAAGAAATCTTACATAATGCAGGGATAACTTATTCAGCTAAAGCTCTTCTAATAAATAAGATTGAAGAATTTGTTCATAAATATAATAGTTCCAAAAAATCTTTAATTACTATGTTGGCAAAAGAACAAAAACCACATACTCTCATTATTACTTGTTCAGATAGCCGAATAAATCCAAATGTCCTTTTTGATGCAGAATTAGGAGAATTATTTATTGTACGTAATGTAGGAAATATCATTCCCCCATATGCTCAAGAACATTATAGTCATAGCGAAGGTGCTGCAATTGAATTTGCTATATCTAATCTTGGAATAAGAAATATTGTCATACTAGCACATACTGATTGTGGAGCAGTTAAAGCTTTAATGCAACTTGAAGAAAAACCGCCATAT
>CALMTA010000305.1 GCA_937872505.1 uncultured Neisseriaceae bacterium
TATTTTATTTTAATAAAACCAAATTTTCATATTTCAACCCATTTACTTTTTAATAATCTTCAACTTGAACCAAAAACATCCACAGCTAAAATTGATTATAATTATCTATTACAAAGCAAAGAAAATGATTTATTAGCCACTGCTTGTAAACTTCAGCCAAAATTACTAAATATATTAAATGACCTTAAAAATTACGGTACTCCTACTATGACTGGTTCAGGAAGTGTGCTATACTTAAGTTATCCTGATCTAAGTACTGCAAAAAATATTGCAAAAGAACTATATTCAAGGTATAATCCATACCTTGTGAAAAGTATGGATTTTTCACCTATGTATATTAGATCATAATTAAAATAAACCATTTTTTAGGGGAGTCGCCAAGTGGTAAGGCATCGGATTTTGATTCCGACATTCGCAGGTTCGATCCCTGCTTCCCCTGCCAAATTTAAAAGCGCATATTGCTATTAAAAAAGCAAATGCGCTTTTTTTTATCTTTTTTTTGAGGTGAATAAATATGTTTGTTCGTAAGAATTTAATGATTTTTACTGGTAATGCTAATATTGAATTCGCCAATGCTGTTACAAAATGTTTAGATATTCAATTAGGTAAAGCTGCTGTTTCTAAATTTAGTGATGGCGAAATATCAGTTGCTTTATTAGAAAATGTTAGAGGCTCTGACGCATTTATTTTACAATCAACATGTTACCCTACTAATGATAATTTAATGGAAATTTTAGTATTATCAGATGCTTTAAAAAGAGCTTCAGCTGGACGTATAACTGCTGCAATACCATATTTTGGCTATGCAAGGCAAGATAGGCGCCCGCGTTCTGCACGTGTAGCAATATCTGCAAGATTAGTAGCTAATATGCTAACTTCTGCAGGAGTAGATAGAGTTTTAACTGTCGATTTACATGCTGATCAAATACAAGGTTTTTTTGATATTCCAGTTGACAATATATATGCTTCTCCTGTTTTATTAAAAGATATTAAATCTAAGAAACTAAAAAATGCAATTATTGTTTCTCCAGATACTGGTGGCGTTGCCCGTGCCCGTGCTTTTGCCAAAGCTCTAAATATAGATATGGCAATTATCGATAAACGCCGCCCTAAAGCAAACGAAGCTGAAGTAATGAATATAATAGGTGATATAGATGGTAAAATTTGTATAATAGTAGATGATATGATTGATACCGCTAATACTCTATGTAAAGCAGCTGAAGCATTAAAAAAACAAGGAGCTATTCAAGTATTTGCCTATGCAACTCATGCTGTTTTTTCTGATGGTGCTGTAGAACGCATTAACGCTTCTATCATTGACGAGGTTGTTATAACTGATACTATACCAATTGCCTCTAATGCTCTATCATCAAAAAAAATAAGAGTTACTTCAATTGCAGCTTTATTTGCTGAAACAATTCGCAGAATAAATAATGAAGAATCCATTAGCTTGTTATTAAATGACTAATTAATAACATAATAAACTTAACGAAAGTTAAGAAAGAATTTTAATGGATAATGATATTTTAAATTTTGAATACTATAACCCTACTAAAATAATTTTTGGTAAAGATAGTATTTATAAAATTAAAAATCTTATTAATAAGAATCATAAAATATTAGTTTTAATTGATTCTAATGCGATTGAATCTAACTCTAAACTTAAACATGATTTAGAAAACTTTATTGCTGATTATCAACATATCATTTATTACCAAACTACCATAAATAGTGAATATGCCGAACTTTTAACTATAATTTCTCTTGCTAAAAAAGAAAAAATTAGTTATATTTTAGCTGTTGGTGGTGGTTCAGTTATTGATGGGGCAAAGTTTATTGCCTGTGCTATAAATTATCCGCCGCATCTTCAACCGTGGCAATTATTAAAAATTGAGGGCTACAATTTAGTAAAAGATATAATTCCATTAGGCGTAATATTAACTCTTCCTGCAAGCGGTTCAGAAATGAATCCATACTTTGTAATAAGCCGTAAAGAACATAATCTTAAAATAGCTTGTTATGCACCCATGGTATATCCCAAATTTGCTATCCTAGACCCAACCTATACTTTTAGCCTATCAAAATACCAATTAGCTTTAGGAATTGTTGATATTTTTGTACATGTTCTTGAACAATATGTAGTTATTAATAATTACTCTAAAATTCAACAAGGATTTTCTGAAACAATTCTTAAAACATTAATTAAAGAATCTTTAAACGCAATTTCTCACCCTACTGATTATAACGTAAAAGCTAATATAATGTTATCATCTACATTCGCCCTAAATGGATTAATTGATTGTACAGTTAAAAGTGATTGGACAATTCATTGGATTTCACATGAATTAACTGCTTTATATGGGTTATCTCATGCAGAAGCAATTGTTGTATTAGTTAAACCATTATGGGAATATACTTATAAATTTAAACACCAACCATTACTACGTTATGCCCAAAAAATATGGAATATAGATATTTCTAATCCGGAATATGCCATAAATTTAGCTATAAATAAAACAGTTTTATTTTTTCAAAGTTTAGGAATAAAAACAACTCTTAAAGAATTCGGAATTACTAAATTAGATATTGAAAAAATTATTGATAATATCTTTAATTTTACTAATGGCAATAATTTGGGAGAAAGTAATCTTTTAACAAAACAAGATATAAGAAATATTTTATTTTTGGCTATTAAATAAATATGTTACTATAATGTTATAATTACTTAATAATTTTTTAAAAAA
>CALMTA010000306.1 GCA_937872505.1 uncultured Neisseriaceae bacterium
AACTAATTACACTAAAGCAAAGATCGCTACTTTATGTGGTCGTTATTATTCTATGGATCGTGATAAACGTTATGATAGAATTAAATTAGCATATGATGCAATAGTTTTCGCAAAATCAGAATTAAAAGGAAATAATGCAATTGAAATTGTTGAAGATTCATACTTGAATGCAATTAGTGATGAATTCATAAAACCATATGTTATTGGTAACTATACAGGATTTAAAAATGATGACTGTGTAATTTTTGCTAATTTTAGAGCTGATAGAGCTATTCAATTATCTGAGGCTATTACTAATAATGATTTTAAAGCTTTTGAAGTTGCCAAATTACAGTTAGCATCTTTTGTTACAATGACTTGTTATGATGAAAAATTAAAAGCTAAAGTAGCTTTTTTCCCCAATAAAATTAATAATACTTTGGGTGAATATATTGCACATTTAGGTCTAAAACAATTAAGAATATCAGAAACAGAAAAATACCCACATATTACATATTTTTTTAATGGAGGCAGAAAAGAACCTTATCCAAATGAGGATAGAATTTTAATTAACTCCCCAAGAGATGTTGCAACTTATGATTTAAAACCAGAAATGAGTCTACCGTCAGTCACAGAAAAATTAGTAGAAGCAATAAACCAAAATAAATATGATTTGATAGTTACTAATTTTGCAAATGCAGATATGGTAGGGCATAGTGGGACTTTTGCGGCAGCAATTAAAGCGGTTAATGCAATAGACATTGCTTTAGGAAAATGTGTTGAAGCAATGTTAAATAATGGTGGAGAAGTATTAATTATTGCAGATCATGGTAATTGTGAAGATATGTTTAATTATGAAGCAAATCAAATTCATACTCAGCATACAACTAATTTAGTACCTTGTTTATATATAGGTAGAAAAGCAAATATTAAGCCTCATGGAACATTAAAAGATGTGGCACCAACTATTTTAGCGATGTTAGGTTTAGCTAGTCCCGCTGAAATGACAGGCACTAACCTAATTAATTTTAATTCCTAATTTTTTGAAAAAAGAATAAGATGAAAAAAATTAATTTAATTAAAATACCAATTATATTAGTGGTAATTTGCCTAAATTATGCCCTAGCAGCACCAGTTTCAAAAATCAGTATAGATCTCTCTAATGTAATGAAACAAATATCAAAAATTAGCAATAGCTTAAATCATAAGCATCAAGAGCAGCAGAATTTGGATCAAGCAATTAAAATTTCAAATGAAGCAATTTTGCAATCGCAAGAAACACTAAAAGAGCTTATTAAAAAAAGAGATATTGATAAAAAGCAATTAGAGCAAATTAGAAGTGATTTATTTAAAATTCATCAAAAAATTGAAGTAACACAGGAATCTATAAGGATATCTATTAGTAATATTTATCAGCAATTAAAATTAATGCAAAATGAATCTTCAATTTTAGCTGGTAATGATTCGTTAAATTATAATAGAAAAAAAACTTATCTGATAGCTATTTTGAACATACAGCAAAAAAAGTTTCAAGAACTTAATTTAAAGTTGAACGAATTGAATTTAATAAATAACAAATTACAAAAAGAGTTAGATCGTTTAAATAAAAAATTAAATGATATTACGGAACAAAAGAATCAGCTAATTGCTGAAAATAAAGACAAATTGGTAAAAAAGCAAATAATACAACAACAAATAGTTTCTGAACAACAATTCTTATTTAAACTTAAACTTAGAGAGAAAGAGTTAAATAAATTAATAGATAAAATATCAGTGTCTAAGGGTGTTAATAGAGAATATGAAAATAGTTCCTCATTTTTAAATAGAAAACTTTATAAACCAGTAAATGCCAAAATATTATTAGGTTTTGGTGCTAGGCGTAATAGTATTATAAATAATGGAATATTATTTGAGGCAACAAATAATGAAGAAGTTTATTCAATTGCAAATGGTAGAGTTATGTTTGTTGGTAATTTACCTGGATTTGGTCAATTAGTGGTAATTGATAATGGAGATAATTATATCGCAATTTATAGTGGCTTAATTCCTAGAGTTAAAAAAGGAGATGTTGTTAAAGCTGGGCAAATAATTGCTAATGCAGGTTATAGGTCTAATCAACCTTTGGGTGGGGTTTATTTTGAATTGCGTCATTTAGGTAAACCAGTTAACCCTTCCTCTTTTGGAAATGAATAAATATATGAAAAAAATCAAGTCGTCTTATTATCAGACAACACAAAAATATAATATACCTATTAAAGAGTTACATAAAGATATAGAATGTGATATTTGTATTGTAGGTGCAGGTTTAACTGGTTTATCTTGTGCGTTAGAATTAGCAAACTTAGGTTATAAGAAAGTTATAGTACTAGAAGCAGAAACAGTTGTAAGTGGGGCATCTGGTGTTAATGGTGGGCAAGTTTTAAATGGATATAATTGTAGTTTTGATCATCTTGAACATAGGTTTGGCAAGAAAAAAGCTTATCAATTATGGCAGATTGCGCATCAAGGATTAAGTTTAATAAAGGATAATATAGATAAATATAAAATTGATTGTGAGTGGGAAAATGGCGTGGGGGTGGTTGCTTATAAAAGAGGTCATATGTTAGATTTAAAATATGATTATAATAAATTAATTAATGAGTATAATTATCCTTCAATGAAACTTTATGATGAAAAAGAATTAGAAAATATTATTCATTCTACTAAAAAATATTATGGATTATTATATGATGAACTTGCAGGGCATTTAAATCCTTTAAATTATACATTAGCAATAGCTGATATTTGTTTAAATAAAGGAATAACAATTTATCAATTGGCAAAAGTAAATAAAATTAAATTAGATAAAGCAGGTTATAAAATTACAGTTAATAAAAGAATTAAAGTAAGTGCAAGAAAAGTAATATTAGCTGCAAATATGAATAATGCAAAAATTTATCCACAACTAAATGGTAGAAGTATTAGCATAAATATTTTTATGGCAGCAACTAATCAACTAGATGCTGAAGTAGCAAAAAGCATTATTTCGAGTAAAATGGCTATTTTTGATTCGCGATATATCATGGATTATTATAGAATAACAAAAGATAACAGATTAATATTCGGTGGTGGTGACAGTTTTTTTACTAAAAAGAATATAAATAGTGTTTTAAAGCGTAATATTTTAAAATTATTCCCGCAATTACATCATATTAAATTAGAATATTTATGGAGTGGAAAAGAAGGTTTAACTATGAATTTATTACCTGACATTGGGCAAATTGGAGACAATCTATATTATGCTCAAGGCTTTTCTGGCCACGGTATGGCTTTAGCTTCTATTTCAGGGACATTAATAGCTAGAAATATAAATGAACCAAATGATGATTTTGCCTTATTAAGTTCAGTAAATGCTAAAGTATATCCCATATTTAAGAGTAATTTTATAAATAATATAGCTATTAGAATAGCTGGGCTATATTATAAAGTTTTAGACATATTGCCATTTTTTTGATAATTTTATTAAGTATTGTGGAAATTTTAGGAATAGCACAAGTATCTATAAGAGGCCTATGCTATGATTATTATTGCCAATTTTTACAATGATTATTTATATTGGATAAATAAAGTGTACCTTTATCATTGCACAACTCTACATTTATTGATGTACTTCCATTATATAAACCAAAATAATTATCTTTATTAATTGCTGATGCTTGATAATAGACAATAGTTTTTTTATTTGTACAGTTAATGTATTCATGACCAATTGATACGCCTCTGTGTTTTATCGAATTACCATTCATTTCATCAAGGCTTGTATAAGTTCCATAACGTTTAATTTTAATAGGGAATATAAAACTACAGGAATTTCCATTAATATCAGTTAGTTTAGGGCGAACATAAAATTCTTGTTTATTTTTTACATTTATATGATTAAAATTAGCAGTTACATTATGGGTATTATCAACTACGTGAGAATATAAAGTACCAATTTTTGGGATATCATTATCAGAGGAAACTGTAAGTTCGGGTATTTTGTTATTATAATCCCAAGTTTTAGCAAAGCCTTCAATAGTAGTGTAACAGTATTGAGATAAAATCCATTTAATTTTATTTTTAATATTTTTATCTTCTATTAAGCCTTCAATATTTCTATTTAGTGCACAAAGAGAACCTGCAGATCCATTTGACCAATTACGATAACCTCTTTCATAAAGATATCCATTAATTATAGAGTATCGTGGGGTTTGGTTTAAATTAGTTGTTTTACTAAATTCTAAATCAGGTAATCTAGCCCCTATTGAGTTTATTTTTTCTGTAACATATGTATTTTGATTATTAATAAAAGATTTGGATTTATAAGCTTCAAAAATTTGATCTATGGCAAATTGCATAGTTTCTTTTAAATATGTTAAGTTTTCATTATTGTCTGGAATAAATAAATAATGATCTCCATATGCTCTCCAAGGAGTTGGTTTAAATTGACTTCTTATCCACAAGCCATCTTTATTATCTTCATCATGCATAGTTTTAGCAAATGAAAGAAAAACATCTCTTGCACTTAGGTTTGCTAGTTTTAATAAGGAGTCTATTTCATTTAATTCAGATTCATTTTTTAAATTAATAAGGGCATTAATTGGGGTCCTTATATGTCCACTAGCAAATATATCGGTGAGGTAGTGTTGTGCATATCCTTCGTATGCATATGCAAGTTTTAATTCGTCATTATTTTTTGCATTTAATGCCGTTTTTAATGCTAGAGTATGACCCGTAATATAGTTATTTATAGCATTTTGTCCAAAATGGTCTCCGCCTTTAATAGTAGCGTCCATATATAGACCTTTTTTACTTATTAAGTCGGATTGATTAGAACAGCCGCCGCCTGTTGCACAGTTTAGTTTTAAATCACTATTTGTTTCTATGCTCTTTCCTTCAGCAATAGCTTTTTGATTGTCTTTTAATTCTTGAGCAATAATCTCTCTTATTTTTGGAATAAAACTTCCTATTAAATATTCTTTAGCTCCCGAATAATCCCCTTTATATTTTTTATCAAACATATTAAAATTCTGTTTGAAATTTGTTTCGTATTTATCATATCTATCTTTATCATTGATATCAATATCACTAGAGATGTTTATTTTAGGGTCGGCTATTAAGTCACCGGCTAAATAAACTAATTCGGGAAATGAAAGTCCAATATTTCCATTTTCGGTATTTACTATTTTAATGGGTTTGCCGCCGTTTAATTCAGTAATAGTATTGCCATTATTATCTAGATATTTTAGTGTAACGCTACTTCCTAATAATAAATGTTCAATCGATTCATATCTTAAACTAGGGTTAGAAAATACCAAGCTTTGAAAGCTTAAGAAAATCAAGATATTTTTAATGGATTTCATAAATTTTTACCCCCAAAAATTTTTTAAGTATAGAATTTATTAATAAATATTTGCCCATTATAACACCATTTTTTTAAAAAAAATAGTAACAAATTTAACACTTTTATAAAAAATTTCTTGAATTTATTTTTTAGGATTTTAAAGATTATTAGAATAAATAATGAAATATTTTTGAGAATGAAATATAGTTATTATGTAAAGGTATTTTCTCCCATTAATTGCATTTGTGATAGAATAGGCGCCTGAGGAAATAATATTAAATGGTTTTGTGATGTGTGAATTTATAAAAAGGTAAAAGATTATATTTTATGGATGGTTTTTACTTAAAAACTTGAGACTTATTATTGACTCCAAATATTTCCTGAATAAGTCCCAACATACATCTTTTGTGTGATTAATGCATCAAAAACGATGTTTGTAATTGCTGATTGGTCAGAATAACTTGGTCCTGCAATAATAAAATTAGATTCACCATGTGGCAAAATATATAGACCGCCTCCTGAAATTTTATTAGTATATGAAGATAGACCAACATACACATCTCCATTAGTATTTGTAGCGATTGAAGATATATATGAGGTATTTGATAATCTAGACGCAGTTAATCTAGTCCAGCTGCTACTAGATACTGGTTGATTACTTATATAAACATTGGCTAAATTAGTTCCTGCATATAATATATTTGTATTAAGGTCATAAAACATAACAACAGCATATTCATTACTTAAAAAATTATTAGGAGTTATATTTCCTGTAACTGCAATCCATGGATCAGTAACTTCAAGTATTTGCCCATTAGAAAGAGGTACATATAAGTGTGTGGCATTTCCGAATACACCATCAATTGCAAGTCTGCCTACTCCAGAAGTGATTCCAGGAATTACATTAACATTACCAAAATCATCTGATATAAGTAATTGTCCAGAGCTTCCATCTATAATATTTGCAAAACTAAGTGAGCCTCTGGATGGAGTTACATTAACTTCACTAATTGCAGCAAATGGTTGAGCTGCAAGTTGGGTAATACATTCACCAGGATTTATTCCACAAACTGCTACAACTCCATCAATATAGCCAGCAACGAAAAAATTACTAAAGGAAATCCCAAATGCGGTTATAGTTTGGTTATAATAGTTGGTAAAATTACCAGATATATTTTCCCATGTTATACCATCACTTGCTAATTGCCAGACATGATTTGCAAAGTTTCCAAGAGCTAATACTATACTTCCATCTATACCAGCAATTAAAGCGGAAATAGCAGTTCCATTATCAGTATAGCCTCCAGATGTAATTATATTTGACCAAGCAGATGAAAATATTGAGTTAGCGGTTATGTTTATGGTTTGCACTGTTTCGCCAAAAGTATTACTAGAGATAATTAGACTAGAAGTATCTTGTTGGGAAGTAGGTGGGGCTGTATAATTTATATGAAACACGCAAGATCCAAAACCAACTAAAGTATTGCTTGTACAATTTCCAGGTGCGAGTGTAAATGTAGTATTACTTATTGTTCCAATTTGATAATTGAGAGGATTAGGTCCTAAATTACTAATAGTTACATCTTTTTGTACTATAGTTCCATTAAATTGTGTTCCAAAATTAATTAATAGAGGCAGTACTGATAGGGTCTGTCCTGTCACATATACTTGTTGAATATTTTTGTTAGATTCATTGGTTGCATATATATTTAGAACTGTCAAAGGTGGTGCACTACCTCTTAGTACATTTAACGTTACAGTACATAATCCATTTTGGGGTATATTACTACAATTATTAGATTGGATTATATTATTGGGTAGTCCATTAATAACAATTCCAGATAAATTGCCTTCGCCTAAATTTAATAATGAGAATGACGCGGAAGTGCTATTATTTAGTGAAACTGTGCTACCCAAATAAGCTAAATAAGGTGAGGTTTGAAATGGAATCAAAATTGTATTTACATTAATAATTTGTGTATTATCGTAACTTATACTATTACTTATGGGAATAGAAACTTGGACTGTGGTTGGAATAGAAAGTTTACCACTACTTACAAATCCTATGGAACAGGTTGAACTAGCATTTATAATTTTGCTATTATTTCCATCACAATTGACTGTAAATACCCATTTTTCATTATTGTTTGTAGTAATTTCGCTTTCACTAATTAATACAGGGCTGTTTGTATTATTGAATGCTGTTATTACTCCATAAGCATTTCCTGAACTGTTTATCATAATTTCTTTTGGAGCCTGCATAATCACACCATCATTTGTAATTATTTGCCCTGTAATAGGAATTTTATTAGTAATGCCATTAGAAAACTTAATTGTAATAATAGATGACAGTTGTGATAAATTATTAACAGCATTAGAGTTAAATGCCAGAATTAAATTGCAGCTATCCAAGCTTATACCATTAATGCATTTGTCACTGATTGCAACTGCCCATACATTTATATTTGATTCTAAGGTAGCATTTATTACTGATACTGGAATACTACTATTATTAAATATAGGAATATAGTAAGTGTTTATATGAGAAAGTGGTTCTTGATTTTTTTTGAATAATGATTTTAAATCTAAAGTTGATGCTGAAATACCAAGAAAATTTCCTGGGTATGCTAAAGATATTTGAGCATTTTGAGAATTGTTTATTTTACTATTAGTGCAAGAAGATATTATAAGTAAAATAAAAATAAATATAATAAAATAATAGTTTTTAAACATATAGTTAGCTCATAAATAAATTACCGAAAGAGAAAGTTATAGCATAACTAAAATTTTGTTATTCACTAATAAATTTTCTATTAAAAATATATGTTTATAAACTTTGCTATGAAAAATACTATAGCGCGTATTAACTCGAGTACTTTAATATTTTAAATTTCTGAAAAATCTATTTAAAATCTCATTTAGCTTTAAAAGCCAAATAATGGCTTGTTTCAACGAGAAAGTTTTTTAGTTAATAGAATTAATTGTTTTGAGTACACGCATATAAAGGATTTGCCACTATTAAAATATTTAAGTAAGTTTGTTCACGATGAACTAAATTTATTTTTAATAAGTATAAAATTTTAAAGGTAATGAGAATTATTTATCAGTAAAATATTCTACCATACAAACATTTTATAAGTGAATTTATCTTAAGGGTTTAACCACGTATCTAATACTGTTTCTAGTTCGTCAATACCTTTTCTTTTTAAAGATGAAAATAACTGAATAGAAAAATTAGTAAAACCTTTTTTTTCTAGTTGAGATTTTACAAAATTTAATACTTCTGTTTTTTCTTGATTATTGAGTTTATCTGATTTAGAAAGAACAATATGGATGGGTTTTTTTGTTGCGCCAAAAAAATTAAGCATTGTATAATCAAGTTCTTTAAGAGGGTGACGGGAATCCATAATTAAAACTAAGCCAATAAGGGGGGGATGTTTTTGTAGATAATTACTTAATAGGACTTCCCAATGGTTACGAATTTTTTCAGGAACTTTGGCATAACCATAACCTGGTAAATCTACTAAAAATATTCCAGCTTTTTCAAGAGAAAAATAATTAATATGTTGAGTGCGTCCCGGAGTTTTGGAAGTGAAAGCTAATCTAGTTTGGTTAGCTAGAGTATTTATTAAGCTTGATTTACCGACATTCGAGCGCCCAGCAAAAGCTATTTCCTTTAAACTTTCTTTAGGTAATGATTTTAAATCATTTACAGTAATAAAGAATTTAGCTTTTTTATAATTATATTTTTCCATTATTTTCTAATTTACTAATTGAGAAGCTATTGCTAAACCGACTGGGGTTCCAGCTCCAGTTTGTCCGGCATTATTAGAAATTAAGGTAGGGGAACAGCTATTTATCGAGTTTCCTATAGGACAGGAATAGAGAGAGAAATAATTGCCATTAGGGACTACAAAATACAGTAGTTGGCCAAACTTATCAATTGCCATTGCAGTAACTCCTGGTAGGGAAAGTTTAGAAACAAATTGAGTGGCATTAGTTGGAGAAGATGCGTTTGTAATCCAGATATTGCCTGCACTATCAGCAGAATATAGATTATTGAAATTATCCGTAATTAAAGCATTAACTGTAGATAATGTTCCAACTGGAGTCCAAGATTTTATGGTTAAAATTGAGCTTTCAGCAAAGAGGCTGCTAATAGCTCCAGAGTTACTGACGGTTCCTGCATAAAGACCAGTATAAGGAGGGTTAACACCACTTAAGAAAGCTAATTTAGTAACTGCAGAATTAAATGAAGGACCTTCGGAAACGCAGTTAGAAGCGGAACCTGTGGAAGTGGCACAATTATATACTTGAGTTGAATTAGCAACATATATTATAGATGATGTAGAAACAGCATTAGCATTTGCTGTAGCAATATTATTAAACTGAAAAGTAGGTGTAGAGTTATTAGCCCAGCTTTCCCCAGATAAAGAGTAGCTCCAAATACCAGTGCCTGCGTTTAAGCCGGTGACAAGTAAATTACCAGAAACAGTAAATAGATTATTTGCACCAGTTATATTACCTTCACTAATTGAAGATGAAATAATACCACTGCCATAAGCATAAATTCCATTATTTCCGCCAATATATAATAATCCTAGCGAAGTTGTATCGGTAGCCGTGCTAAGTGGGGTATCAGCTGATTCAATCAGTCCTATGCCGGCAAATCCAGAAGCATTATATTGCCATAAGTAGCCATTATTTTGAGGAATATAAAGGTTGGTAATTTCATATAATGTTAAATTAGCGCTGCCACTAGTGGTACTTGAGGTGCCAAATATATTATTTTGTACATTATAATTTAATGTCAGGTTAATAGTTTCCATACTTTGTACAGGATAAGATTCGCCACTTATTTTTAAATAAAAAGTACAATTAGCACCAGGGTTAATAATAGTTCCAGTACAATTATTAGGATCCATTAAACTTTTATTAGTGGCAGGACTTAAAATATTGGTGGCACCGCTAATACTAACACTCAAGTTATTAATCGGAAAATTGGTACTGCTAATAAAATTTTGTCCTCCATTATTATTTTGTACAGTAACTGCCATACAATAAGGTACACCACTTTCATTAGAGCAATTGCTAGGATTGGTAGTAAATGTTATATTATTATTAATGCCACAGCTAACTAAAAATAACGAAGTAGATAAACTAAATAAAAGTATTAATTTTTTCATGATTTTTATTTTCTAAAATAGTTTACTTAGATAACATTGAAGAAACCTTTAAAGTTTGTAAATTACCATTTACTGTACCAGTTATGGGTAGCCATAATGTAGTAAAGTAGGCTGCTGCATATGTTCCTGCTGGCGAGAAATCTTGAGAAGTTAGATTATTTCCTCCGGCATAAACATTATTTGCGCCATCAGTAGCTACTGCTTTTACATTACCATTAATTATGTTATTAGATGCTCCCACTAAAGGAATACAGTTTGAGCCGCTTAAGGCACATTTATAAACTGAGGCTTCAGAATCACTATTTGGAGTTTCACCTAAAAATAAAAATTGTGGGTTTGGCGCTGTATTTGCCATCATAAATGCAACTCCAAATATTTGCCCAGTAATTGCCGGTGTAAAAGTAAATGGTGACCAAATGGAAACGTATGTATAGGCACTTGCATTATTCCCAGTATAAAGATTATTATTAGGGTTAATAGCTAGAGCATTGTTATTAAAACTAGTAGGAATATTACCACCAGTTAGTATATTAAATTGACAAGATTGCCCATTTAATAATTGGCATTGATAGGCAGCATTATTAGTAAGGGCATATAGCGTATTTTGAGAAGGATATCCTTCATAAGCTTTAAGACCTATCACTGAAGAGCTATTAGTAATTTGATTTCTGGTATCAGAAAACTGCAACCATGAACTAGCACCTCTAGGTATTATATAAATGCCATTATTTTGGGTTCCTGCGTAAATATTATAATTTTGGTCAATAGCTAAGCTATTTGCAACTGACAGAAAGTTGGCACCAATTTGGCTTGCTGTTGTACCATTAAAAAGCCATACTTGATTATTAATTGCCATGTATATGTTCCCATATTGATCATTAATTATTGAATTAATAGCTTGATTAGGAACTATGCCAGTATTTTGCCATGAATTATTTGTATCTAAATATAGTCCTTGTGTACTGCCCCCGTATAAATTTACTTTTTGTGAAACAGTAAGAGATGTTAAATAGTTTTGATTGCCATTAGTATAGTTATAAGTTAAAGTAGTAGGATAAGAACCAACAGGGAAAGATTCTCCGTTTAATTGTAAGTAAAATGTACAGTTACCACCATTGTAATTTAATGTTATAACATTGCCAGCTTGAGTAGTGGCACAATTTTGTGGATCATAGAGAGTTATATTACCTAACGTTTGCAAAGAACCGCTTATATTAACACCTGCAGCATATGGGTCATACATAATAGATGAAAATGATTGATTATTTGCTGTATAACTAAGATTTAATCCATTACCAATAATTTGAATGTTATTGGCGTTATTACCACTATTATTATTTGTGATTGTAACTGCTAAACAATAAGGAGCAGTAGTAGGATTATTTACAATTGCTGAAGGAGGTGGTAATTTATATTGACTAGCCTGCACACATACCCCATTTGTGGGTGTCATAGAAACATTATTTGGTGTACTAGGGCAGCCATTAAGCATTATAGCTATTGAAATTAAAGCTAATTCAGCTAATTTTAAAGAATTTATTAAATTTCTAATATTAAAATTTGTTTTCATAATAATCTTTTATAATTAAAAATGAAGATTGTTAGGTGTTCGTGGGAATGGAATAATATCACGAACGTTTTGTACTGCGGTAATATAGCTTAAAATTCTTTCTAAACCTAGCCCAAACCCAGAATGAGGAGCAGTACCGAATTTTCTTAAATCCAAATACCAATTTAAGGCATTTTGATCTAAGCCAAATTCTTGCGTTTTCTTTAATAAGACATCATAGCGGT
>CALMTA010000307.1 GCA_937872505.1 uncultured Neisseriaceae bacterium
GTAGCATGCGCACGCTCTATCTGCCTTGAACCTATTTTATATGACTGTCCAGTTGCTGTAGCTAATGAAGCATTAAGCCATTGCTGTAGATTCTGTTCTGCTATCTCTTTTGTAATCGTCATGCAGTGATTGTATAGAATATGTGATAAATTGTCGCGTTCCTTCTTTGATTCTCTTTTTTTAAAGCAAAACCATTGAAGCTGTGTTGATTTGAGCGATTTTATGATTTAAGGTTTTGAAATAATGAGAAATATTTTATAAAAAGTTTATATTAAAAATAATCTAGTATATAATCATGGCATTTATTAAAAAGTGGTGGTTATAAAACTTTTTTAAATTGGTTTAAAAATCATAGCTTTTTGTTTATATAATAAAATTAAGATTTAATAAGAAAGATTTTTTATGCTGTTGTTTTTATTAGGATTTATAAATGCTTTTCTAATTACTCCTATAATTTATTATTTACTAAAACATTTTGCAATTCTAGAATTAAATATACTTTTTCCTCAATTAAAATTAAGTTTATTTTCAATAAAAATAATTGCATTTACTATTAGTTCAACAGTAATCTTATATTTATATTACTTATCACGACATTCAGCACTATGGCTATATTATGCAATATCTAAATGTAAATATAGATATCCAGCTCCACAAGAACAAGAAAAAATCTTATTTATTAAAGAGCAATTAAATTTGCGTTATAATCAAATTAATTGGGGTAAAATTATATTTTTAATGAAAGATGACGATATAATTAACGGTTATGCATTAGGTAATAATTTGATTATTTTGACTACAGGTTGTTTTAAAGGACTAGTCCCTCCAGAAGAAATATTTGCTATAGTTGCTCATGAACTTGGGCATATTTATGATAAGAAAACTATTAATAAAACAAGTGAAATATATATGAATAGAGTTTTTCAACCATTTATAATAAATCCATTTGAATCTAATAAGAAAAAGATTGAAGTTAATCGAATTAATAATTATATGATACTTGCTTATTTAGCAGCAAGTATCTTTTTTTATGGTATGACAACAACTATAATTGTATTTATTATACGTCATATAGTTCAAGTTTTACTTGCTAAACAAAACAGGGATAATGAATTTATTGCAGATGATTTTATCAAAAAGTTTAATTTACAAGAATATCAATGTAGATATTTAAATAGATTTACAGAAAAAAAAGTTAAAGTTTCATATAAAAATTTATTCAAAACACATCCATCCCCAAAGAAAAGAATACAAAGATTGCTACAAAATTAAATTTTAGCATTTATACTTTATTAAATAAATTATTAAAATTTATATAAAAATTTCATTCTTTTATACAATACAAATAGTATATAATAGCTTCTTTAATAAGAAATTTTATACTTATTAATCGGTCATAAATATGCGTTTTATTAGGTTAAATATTATAATATGAATATCATAAAAATAATGATTGAATTCTTATTTAGTTGTGGCATGATTATAAATGCTATTTTATATATACCCCAAGCAATTAGAATATATAAATCTAAAAAAGTAGATGGCATATCCTTAGTGACTTTTATAGGCTTTTTTTTAATCCAATTAACTATTGTTTTACATGGAGTTATTGTAGAGGATTTTTTTCTGGTATATGGTTATTTGTTTAGTATGATTACATGTGGAATGGTGATAGTTTTAACTATAATTTATAAATAAGAATTATAAAATATATTTAATAAAAAATAAGAAGGTATATATGATTTTAGAACATAAAGTTTTTTTTAACAGTCCTAGTTTAGGTAAGAAATTTGGGAATGTATTGCCCAAAGTATCATTTACCATAAGCATAAATAATTTAATATCAACTAGTAATAAATTAAGGTCTATTATTCATAAAGTTAATAAATCATTTTCCAAGTGTGATTTTATGATATGTGATACTTTAAATAGATTTAATATTATGATGGATGATGATAAAATCACTGAGCAAAACGCTCGAGAAATTGCTTTTAAACAAGGAAGTGATTGGCTAAAACAAAATCAGAATTTTTTATCGGAAATTTCTATAAATCATGATTTTATTCGTTGGGATAGCTGGTTAAATCATACTAAATATGCATTAAAACTAAAATTAGTTGAAGAAGAATATAATCGTAATTTATCTTATAAAGAAGCATTTTATAACACTGCTGCGATATATCTAAGTAGAAGAAGTTTAGGTAGTGATTTACATTTAAATCTATGTATACAGTATTTAAAAGAAGAATGCGCTGTTATGTTACTTTGGGCTGATGAAAAATATAATTTTGAGATGTATCCCGGTAAACGTAACTTTGCTATGGAAAAAACTCATGAAATATTTATTAAACCAAATTTTGATGGTATACTTTTACCAATTAAAATAGATGTTAGATATAAAAATAAAAAAGAACAGGAAATTGCTACTAGTGCATTAAATAGTTTATTAAAAATTACTTCGGGTCATGTCTATATAAAAGATAGAGATGGTTATTATCTATATTGCAATGAATCTCAAGCAAAATCATTATGTTTAAAAGTTGAAGAAATAATTGGTAAAACCGACTATGATTTATCGTCAGCTGATAAGGCAGACAAATATCGACAAGCTGATTTAATGGTTATAAATTCTGGAAATTATGAAACGATAGAAGAAAGTGCCTATTATAATAATAAATGTGCTACATTTTTATCCACTAAATCTCCATTCTATGGAAAAAATGGGGGAATTATGGGAGTAATTGGGTTATCTGTTGATATAACAGCAAAAAAAGAAGCTGAAATACTCAGGGTAGAAAACCAAGCTCACAAAATAGCTGCTTTACAACAAGAACAGTTTAAGGAAATAGTAGGACAGGTAAATCATGATATTAGATCACCTTTGGCTAGTTTACAAATACTTACCAATCAGTGTGCCCATCTTCTTCCAGAAAATCAGCGTGAATCATATAATAAAGCTATTTCTCGTATTACAGATATTGCAAATAATATGATGAATTATTTTAAGCCTAAAGATAAATGGGAAGAGATTTTAAAATTAGAAACTAATAACTCTTTATTAGTTTCTACAGAATTACTGGAAGTTTTAGCTGAAAAGAAATATGAATATATTAAAAAACCCATAGAATTTATATATAATTTTAGTCAATCTGGGAATTTTGCTTTTATTAATATAAATGCATGTACATTTGAACGTATGATATCAAATATTCTTAATAATGCAGTTGATGCCTTAGAAGATAAATCTGGAGTAATTAATATTAAACTTGACGTTAAAGATAATATAGCAGAAATTATAATAGAAGATAATGGTAAAGGAATGCCTGATAATGTTAAAGATAAGATTATGAATAATGAAGTCATTAGTGCAGGAAAAAAAAATGGATATGGCATTGGCTTAACACAAGTAAGACAAGCATTAGAAAATAACAGAGGTAAATTAAATATAGAATCTGAATTAGGACTTGGCACCAAAATTACTATTACTTTTCCTAAAGCAACAACTCCTAATTGGATGGTAGAAAGAATAAAACTTGAAAAAGATAATTTAGTGGTAATTGTAGATGATTCCCCATCCATTCATGATGCTTGGGACAGCAGATTTAAAGTAGAAGCACCCAAAATTACTATAAAGCATTTTGAAATTGGAGAAGAAGTGGTAAATTATCTTAATAATCTTTCTGATATAGAAAGACAAAAGGTTTTACTTCTAACTGATTATGAATTACTTAAGCAAAATATAAATGGATTAGATATAATAAAAAAATCTAATATAAAAAACGCTATTTTAGTAACTAGTTATTATGCTAACTCTAAAGTTCGCGAGGTAGCTGGTAAAGAAAATATAAAGATATTACCTAAATCTCTATCAGTTGATGTTCCTATTATATTTAGAGAAAAAATAATTGCCAATTCTAAAAAAGTAGATATGGTTTGGGTAGATGATGCTCGTGAATTTATAAATGATTTAATAACAAGATATTATTCTCATTTAAAGGTAGATGCCTATTATAATCCTTCAGATTTTTTAAAAGATGTAAAGCAATATCCATTAGACACAAAAATTATATTAGATGGATTTTACTGTGATGACTCAGGATTTACCATTATAGCCGATGGTATTACAATAGCAAAGAAATTACATGCATCTGGATATAATAATCTTTATTTAACGTCGAGTGAGGATATACCAGAGCAAATGTTACCAAGTTATGTAACTTTTATATCTAAACATAATGTTGAAAAAATGATAATTTTAGACAAATTACAAAAATAAATTATTGAAAAAATAATTAACTTGGTTAATACGAAATTTGCAACTTAAATGCATTGTTACTGTAGGAGTTACAGGCAGTTACATCTTAAAAAGTTAACTGAATGTTAACCAGATTTTTGAGGGGCTTGGCTAGATAAATCCTGCGCGTCGCAAGCCCCGCAATGCTTTTAAGCCGGCAAAGTAACTAAAAAATTATATGCTCATATTTATATAAATTTTATAAATAAAAGCTAAGTAAATTTACTTAGCCTTATATAAACTTATGCTTGATTACGAAACAATTTAGTTGTACTAATATTATCAATAAGTTTTATTTGGGAGGCAGAAGAGCTTTCAATTTCAATATGTACTTGATCTAAAAAATAAAAAGATGGATCAATTGAATCTTGATTTAACCCCATATCTGGATAAGTTATTTTTACTTTATCTCCAGTTGCAGAAGCAATAGAATCATATGACAATCCAGATATACTTAATCCACCTTTGAGCCCATTTTCAACAATTTTTAATTCTTTTGTAATTTTTATCCATTTACCATCACAACTTAAGGCATACTTATAATAATTTGACGCTGATATGGGTGCCATAATACAACCCTGCACTTTTTGATAACTAGCGGGATCTGTAACGTTCCCACCATTATAAGTTAATAAGTCCACTGCATACGAATTATTTTGAAGATATGAAAGTAATTGAATTTCTATTTCCTTTAATGCATAACGTTTAATACCTGCATCTACATTTTCTTTAATAGTAATACACTGATCAGAAACCGAATACCTATAGCAGTTTACTACGTTGTATGAAGGGTGCAAATAAACAGCATTTATTTGATTATCTAATTGCTCAACAGCATGAGTTAAGCTATTATTAGTAGGCGTATCTAATAAATCACGTAATGCTTTTAGATAGTGTGTTGCAAAGATATAATCACTCTTTGC
>CALMTA010000308.1 GCA_937872505.1 uncultured Neisseriaceae bacterium
TGCACAAGCCATTGACTATATCAAAACAAATTTTAAACAACAGCCCAATTTGGAGGAGGTTGCAAATAATATTCATTTAAGTCCTTATCACTTTCAAAGACTTTTTACGGAATGGGCTGGAGTTAGTCCTAAAAAATTTCTACAATATTTAAGTATTGATTATGCTAAGCAAATACTTAAAAGAAAAACAGTCACGCTCTTTGATGCTAGTTTTCAAACAGGTCTTTCAGGCACTAGCCGTCTTCACGATTTATTTGTACAGATTGAAGGTATGACTCCAGGCGAATTTAAAAATGATGCTGAAAATCTTACCATTAATTATAGTTTTCAAACTTGTCAATTTGGTCAGTATCTTATCGCTTCTACTTATAAAGGAATATGCAATTTATTTTTTTATGAAAAAAAGGATGTTGTATATAGTGAGCTTAACCGACTATGGAAAAAAGCAACATTCAAACAAAGTGAAGATTATCATCAAAAACAAATTATTCAATTTTTTAATAATGACTTTAACGATTCGCAAAAAATAAAATTGCATTTAAAAGGAACCCCTTTTCAAATAAAGGTTTGGGAAGCATTATTGCGCATTCCCGAAGGGCATCTTACAAGCTATTCTCATATTGCTGAAGATATTCAAAATGCAAAAGCTTCAAGAGCAGTAGGTTCAGCCATAGGCAGTAATCCTGTTGGATTTATTATTCCTTGTCATCGGGTTATTAAAAGTGTAGGCGGTATTGGTGAATATCGTTGGGGACAAACACGTAAAATAGCTATGATTGGTTGGGAAGCTGGAAAAGTGTATGGTGATGAATAGATTCTTTTGATGTCATCTTTCGACTCCACTCGGAGGTGATAATAAAAGAAAAAGCCATTTTAAATTTATTTTCAAATGGCTTTTTAGTATAAAAAATAAAACTCGTTTAATTTCTACTTGCAAATCTACTGAGTAAGCGTAGTATTTCTAGGTATAGCCAAATTACAGTAACTAGTAAACCAAAGGCACTATACCACTCCATATATTTTGGAGCATTATTGGCTGCGCCATACTCAATCATATCAAAATCTAAAATTAAATTTAAAGCAGCAATAGCAACAATAAATAAACTAAGGCCAATGCCTAACAAAGAACTGTCGTGCATGAAGCCCACATTTACTCCACATAATCTCAATACTAATACAATTACATAAAAAATAGCAATACCCGCAGTTGCTGTAAATATAATTGATCTAAATTTTGCCGTAGCTTTAATAATCTTGAATCGATATAATAAAAACATAGCTAATGCTGCACCAATAGTTAATCCCACTGCATTAAAAATAATGTTAGGCATTTTAGCTGCAAAAGCAAAATTATAATACGCAGAAATAGCGCCTACAAATAAACCTTCTAAAATACCATATGCAGGAGCTAAATAAGGAGCAGTTTGTTTTTTAAAACTGATGATTAAACAAAGGATTAAACCTCCTATAGCACCCACCCACATAAGTGTAATAGCTGATTGAGGATCTTTCTCAAACTTATACCAACTAAATACGGCACCGGCTATAAGCATTAAAAACAAAAAGCCAGTTTTATTTAGAGCACCTCTAACCGTCATCACGTTAGAAGGGTCTGTAACCGCAAGGTTCTGAAAAGTTTTTTCTGAGATGACTGCATTACCAGATTTAAACATACCCATAAATAATAAATTTTAATTTTGCGTAAAGTTAAGAACTAAAAATGAATCGAATATTATAACTGTTTATCTTTAAGATAGATTTATGCTTTTAACTGTTTTTTGTTTGATTTTTTGGTAAAATATATCAGCATAGAAACGCCTAGTACTAC
>CALMTA010000309.1 GCA_937872505.1 uncultured Neisseriaceae bacterium
CTACATTTCAATATATTACCTTAATTTTGTATGGAAAAATATTATGCTTATTAATTGCAAATACTACTTTATGTGGCTGCAATATTTTGGGACCAAGTAAAGGTAGTAATGATACTGCAAAACCAGCACCATTACCACCTAATCAAATTACTAAAGAAACTGTAAATTTAAAAACTTCTTCTTCTCAACCTATAGTTATAGAAAAAAATAACTATCAAGAAAATAACTCTGTTGAAAGAAAACCTCGCATTCAAGAAGAAAGGTCTATAGGTGGTACGGTAAAACAAATAAAAGTAAATAATAAAAATCTTCCTGATTATTATATTTACCCTTCACCTCAACAAAATTTTGATAATAATACTCCACCTAATAAGAACATTACTACACCATCTTGGCAAATTAATTGGTAATTATTGCTAAAATACAGGTTCACCATGTTTTAGTTTTGGTAATTGTAAGTGTTTAGCAACTGTTTGCCCTATATCAGCAAACCCATTTCTAATACCAAAATTTTGACTAGCAAATTTTTTATTATACATTAAAAATGGAATATATTCTCGGGTATGATCAGAACCTGGCCAAGTTGGATCACAGCCATGATCAGCTGTTATAATTAAAATATCATCATCAGTCAATTTTTGCATAATTTCATTTAAAATTACATCAAAACCTTCTAAAGCAGCTTTATACCCTTCAACATTACGCCGATGTCCGTAAAGCATATCAAAATCAACTAAATTAGTCATAATAATAGTTTTATCATCTTGATACTTCAAAATTGCTGATATAGTTTTATTACATAATGCTTCTACCCCATTTGCTTTAATTTCTACTGTTGTTCCTTGATGTGCATAAATATCAGCAATTTTACCTATTGCAATCACTTGCCCATTATTATCTTTACATATATCTAGTAATGTTTTATCACTTGGTAAAAGAGAATAATCTTTTCTGTTTCCTGTGCGTTCAAAGTTTGCTGCATTTGAACCTGTAAATGGCCTAGCAATTACTCGTGCAATATTGTATCCTTCAAGTTCTTCTCGAGCAATTTTGCATAATTTATACAAATTTTCTAAACCAAAATATTTTTCATGACAAGCAATTTGAAATACAGAATCAGCTGAAGTGTAAAATATTGGAAAACCAGTTTTAATATGTTCTTCGCCCAATTTATAAATAATGTCAGTTCCTGAAGCATGACAATTACCTAAAAACCCAGACAATCCAGCTCTTTCTAATATTTTATTTATTAACTCTCTAGGAAAAGTATCTTTTTCTTTAGTAAAATAACCCCATTCAAATAATACTGGACAGCCCGCCATTTCCCAATGTCCACTTGTTGTATCTTTTCCAGAGCTAAGCTCTAAACATGCTGAAAAACTACCAATAGTTTTATAATTTGCATTATCGCATTTTAAATTACTATTATTAACATTGTGATAAGCTTTTCCAAGACCAAGTGTCAGCAAATTTGGAATTTTAAAGCTTAAATTATTATCAAAACAATATTGATCAATATGCCCAAGCGTATTGCTACCAGCATCTCCAAATTTTACACTATCTGGTAATGCACCAATTCCAAAAGAATCCAATACTATAATAATTGCACGTTTATTCATAATTTAATTATTACCTAACCTTTTTAAATATAATTAATTGTTAATATTATCTTTATTCCATAAATTGGCTATAAAATTCAATCATTACTCGCGGTAATTTCATCAATGCTTCCTTAAGATCTTTAGTTTGAGCAATAAAACCTGCATGCCCTCCAGATTTTGTAGAAACAAATTTAATTGTTTTAGATAATTGATTTTTTTTGGGCCAAACTGAAGTAGGAATCATAGGATCATTTTCTGCTTGAATTATCATAGTTGGTGTGTGTATTTTAGCTAAATATTCAAGGCAACTAGATTTAGTATAATACTCCATTGAATCTTTAAAATCAAAAGCTGGGCATATATATAACTCATTAAATTCAGCAAGTGTTTCAATTTGATGATCAATTGATACAAAATCTTTAAACTTTTTAGCATATTGTTGCATTTTTGGAATTAAAGTACTAAGAAAAGATTTTGCATAAAGTAGTTTATTAATTCCTTGATCTAAAGTTTGTGTACAAATATTTAAATCAAACGGAACAGATATGGCAATAGCTGCCTTAACTAACTTAGATATATCCTCATATTCGCCTAATAATTTTAATAAAGCATTTCCACCTAGAGATACTCCTGCTACAAACATTTCTTTAGGTGTACGCTTCTTTAGACTTTCTAACACCCAATGAAGATCCGTAGTTTCTCCCGCATGATAAAATCTTGGAGTTAAATTTAATTCTTCACTGCAGCTACGAAAGTGAACTACCACCCCTCTCCACCCAATACTCTCCACATAATACATTAAGCGTCTTGCATAATGGCTTTTTGAATTCCCCTCAGCACCATGAAAAAGCACTATTGTTGGCTTATCAATTACTTCTTTATTTACCCAATCTATATCAATAAAATCATTATCTAATGTATTTAATCTTTCGCGAATATACTTAGGGTTTATTTTTTGAGCAATATAAATTGGTATTATTGTATTAAGATGACTATTATCTAATAAATGAATATCCGGAATAACGTTTGGTAAATGCAAGTTTGATAAATGTAATTCTGATAAATTAAATTCGGGAAAAGTGAATTTAGGAAATTTCATAATTATCCTATCCTTTTTGAGAAAAGACGCCAATATTTTTCTTTTATAACACGAATAATTTTTTTTAAAATAGTTTAGTTTATCATTATACCTTTAACTCTGGTATTTTTGTAAATTTCTATATAAACTATATATCATATCAATTGCATTTTTCAAGAGAAATTGCCCAATCAGGACCAGAATAAATCTTATATTTATTTGAAAAACTCTTCATATTTAGTGCTAGTGAAATATTCATAAGACTATTTAAATAAACTAGTGGTTCATCAGGCTCTACGCCACTAAAAGTATTTACATAAGGAATTCTTCCTCTATATCTAACTTCCTGACCTTTCCGAACTTCTACACATAAAATATCACCTTTTTTAATATTTGCCCTAGCAACTAAAGATTCACTAATATTACTCCATATATTGCCAAATTGAACATCTAATATTGGAATATTACCCTCTAATTTTCCATTTATAAATTCTGCACGTTGGTAGGGAATTTCTACCACCTTTTGTAATGGCAATAAAGGACCTACTTGAAAAAAATTAATTTTACCAGAAGCTATTTTAGCTCCTGTATAAGCATAAACATCACGACCAAAAAACGTATAGGAACCAGTAGAATTTTTTAAACGATTATATTTTTCATCGATTTGTCTAATGCTATCAATGCCAAATTTTTGCGCAACAAGCGTTAAAGTACCATTATCTGGAGAAACAAAATATTGCCCCGTCTTAGTTTTAAGAACCACTGATTTACGACTCCCACCAACTCCTGGATCAACAACACTAACAAAAACTGTACCACTAGGCCAATAACTGGCAGTTTGATAAAGACGGTATGAAGCTTCCCAAATATTATATGTAGGTATTTCATGAGTAAGATCATAAATCTTTAATTGATTATCAACACTAAAAGCTACTCCTTTCATTTCTGCCACTGCACCATCTTTAAGTCCAAAATCTGTTTGTAATATAAGAGCATTATCAGCAAATACTATCTTTATTAAACCAAAAATAAAATATAAGTAATAAGTAATCTTTTTTAACATTTATAACTCCTTATTTTTTAGACTTTAGGTAAGCTGCTAAATATTTACTAGTATACCCAATTTTAGAGCGTACTATTTCCTCTGGAGAACCAGTAGCAATTATTTTACCCCCGCCATCTCCCCCCTCTGGCCCAAGATCAATAATCCAATCTGCAGTTTTAATAACATCTAAATTATGTTCAATAACAAGAACAGTATTGCCATGATCTACAAATTTATGTAAAACTTTTAACAAAAGATCTATATCATAAAAATGTAGCCCCGTTGTTGGTTCATCAAGAATATATAATGTTCTCCCAGTATCACGTTTGGATAATTCTAGTGCTAATTTAACTCGCTGCGCCTCACCGCCTGATAAAGTAGTTGCCGCTTGCCCCAATTTTATATAACCTAGACCAACATCTATTAAAGTAGATAGTTTTTTATAAACAACAGGAACACTTTTAAAAAATTCAAAAGCCTCCTCAACTGTCATACTTAATATTTCATGAATATTTTTACCTTTATATAATACTTCTAGTGTTTCACGATTATAACGCTTTCCTTTACAAGTATCACATATTATATAAATATCAGGTAAAAAATGCATTTCTACTTTAATTACACCATCGCCAACACATGTTTCACACCGACCACCTTTTACATTAAAAGAAAATCTTCCAGGAGTATAGCCGCGTTCTCGCGAAAGTAAAACTTGGGAAAATAAATCACGAATGGGTGTGAATAAACCAGTATATGTTGCTGGGTTTGATCTAGGGGTTCTACCAATTGGGCTTTGATCGACATTTATTATTTTATCAAAATTTTCTAAACCTAAAATATCTAAGTAGGGCTCTGGAGTATTAGAGTTATTATATAAAATTTGAGCTACAGCTTTATATAATGTATCATTTATTAAAGTAGATTTTCCCGAACCAGATACTCCTGTTACGCAAACAAAATTACTAATTGATATCTTTAAATATACTTCTTTAAGATTATTGCCGTTGGCCCCAATTAGCTCTAAAAATCCTTTATCTTGCAGTCTACGAACTTTTGGTATAGGAATACTAAATTTTCCTGATAAAAATTTTCCCGTTAGTGATCTTTTACATTTAATAATTTCATTAATATTACCACTTGCTAAAACTTCCCCTCCATGTTCCCCTGCTCCCGGACCCATATCGACTAAAAAATCAGCACCTCTAATAGCATCTTCATCATGTTCAACTACTATAACTGTATTACCTAAATCCCTAAGGCGCTGCAAAGTTGCAAGAAGCCTATCATTATCACGCTGATGTAGCCCTATCGATGGCTCATCTAATACATACATTACACCCGTTAAACCAGAACCTATCTGACTAGCCAACCTAATTCTTTGTACCTCACCACCTGATAAAGTATCTGAAGAACGATTCAAAGTAATATAATTTAACCCTACATCAATAAGAAAATTTATTCGAGCTAGAATTTCTTTAATTATCCTTGTACCAATATCACTCTTATTACCTTCAAGTTTTATTGTTGAAAAAAAGTTATAAGAATCTTTTAACTGCCACATAGTAATTTCAGGTAAATTTACATTATTTATAAAAACATATCTAGATTCAAGCTTTAAGCGAGAACCATTACATTGAGGACATTGTGTGTTATTTTGATATTTAGCTAACTCTTCTTTTATATATTGGCTATCAGTTTCAAAATAGCGCCGCTTTAAAGTGTTTATAATTCCTTCAAAACTTTGTTTTTTATGTATTATGCTTCCATTTTCACTCATTATCTGCATATTAATTAAATCATCTTTAGAACCAAATAAAAGTATCTGCTTAATTGCATCAGATAATTTAACCCAAGGAACAGTCAAATCAAATTTATAATGTTTGGCAACAGCAATAAGCATTTGATAAGTATATTGATTACGTTTATCCCAGCCCTTTACTGCCCCCTCTGAAATAGATAGCTCTTCATTAACTATAACTTTATTCGGATCAAAAAAAGTAATATTGCCTAAACCATCACATTCAGGACAAGCTCCAAATGGATTATTAAAAGAAAAATTCCTAGGCTCAATATCAGCTATTGAATAATCACAAACCGGACACGCAAAATTACTAGAAAACCATTGCTCTTCATTAGTATTCAAATTTAAAATTTTAATTTTATTATGTCCATGCCTATAAGCAGTTTCAACAGAATCTATGATTCTACTCTTATTATCTTTATTAACTTTGAATCTATCTATAACAATTTCAATATCATGCTTCTTATTCTTATCTAATACAGGAACTGCATCAATTTCATAAATAACATTATCAATTCTAACCTTTGTAAAGCCAGTAACCTGAATTTTATTTAATAAGTCAATATACTCTCCTTTACGTCCTGAAACTATGGGAGCTAAAAGTGCTATCTTTGAATCTTTAGGTAATAAAAGTATATTATCTACAATTTGTGCAACAGTTTGACTTTGCAGTTTTTTATTATGTTTAGGACAAAATGGATCACCTATACGAGCAAATAATAAACGTAAATAATCATAAATTTCAGTAACTGTACCAACTGTAGACCTAGGATTATGTGAAGCAGCTTTTTGTTCAATTGCAATAGCTGGAGATAAACCTTCAATTAAATCTACATCAGGTTTATCCATTTGTTGCAAAAATTGTCTAGCATAAGCTGAAAGTGACTCTACATAGCGTCTTTGCCCTTCTGCATATAAAGTATCAAAAGCTAATGAAGATTTTCCAGAACCTGATAATCCTGTAATTACGATAAGTTGGTTTTTTGGCAAATCTAGATCAATGTTTTTAAGATTATGTGTTTTAGCACCGCGTATCACAATTTTGTCTAGCATTTATATATACGCCTGTAAAGATGATATAATATTTGTCTTTAATCTAAATTAAAATCTTAGAAAATAAGATCAATATTTTAACATATTTTAAATTCCTGAGGTAATCTAGTGGATAAGTACGATTTTAAGATAAGCCTTAGTTTGGCTTTAGTATATTCTCTTAATTTACTGGGAATATTTTTATTACTACCCGTAATGGCAATATATGCTTCTAAATTAGAAAATAGCAATATTATTCTAGCAGGGTTTGCTTTTGGTGTCTATGGATTAATGCGCCTAATAATACAACTACCATTAGGGATACTATCCGATAAAATTGGTAGGAAAAAAATTATCTATGCTGGATTAATGATTTTTATTCTAGGTAGTTTAATATGCAGTTTCACTAATAATATTTATATATTAATAATAGGAAGAACAATTCAAGGTTTAGGAGCCGTTGGTGCAGTGATTAATGCGTTGTTAGCTGATTTAACCTGTGAAACAAACCGCTCTTTTTCTTTTGCTATTATAGGTAGCGCTATCGCTTTGACTTTTTCCTTATCAGTAATAATTGCCCCCCTTTTAGCTAATATAATTGGCGTTAACGGCATATTTTTATTAATTGCA
>CALMTA010000310.1 GCA_937872505.1 uncultured Neisseriaceae bacterium
TGCCGGTATAAGATTATTTGCTTTATTAATTATAATAATGATTTCTATAATCATTGTAATAATTTTTTATCCTGTCACTCCTCAAAAATACTGGATGTATGTTATAAAATACTGGGCAAAAATAATGCTATTTTTTGTTGGGGTAAAAATTGAAACCATAGGTAAATTTCCCGAAAATTATTTACAAAAAAACTGTATGATTATCGCTAATCATATTTCTTGGTTAGATATTCCCGTACTATATTCTTTATATTTTGTATCTTTTGTTAGTCGAGCTGAAGTTAAAAACTGGCCAATACTTAATTTATTATTTAAATGTTCTGGCACTATCTTTATTGACCGTAGTAGAAAAAAAGATATTCTTACTATAAATAAAATCGCGAGTAAACGCTTAATGGATAATTTGGCTATTGGATTCTTTCCCGAAGGTAAAACCAGCGATGGTAAAGGAGTTTTACCATTTAAAGCACCTCTACTTCAAGCAGGGATTATAGCAAAATCTAGAATACTACCATTAGCACTTAAATACTATTCTAAAAGCACCGTAAAACCTGCTTACGAAATCACTTATGCCGGTGATATTACTTTATGGCAAACTATTAAAAGTACATTATTATTAAATGGAATTTGTGTTAAAATCATCGCTTTACCTCAATTTAATGCCACAGATTTTGTTAATCGTCGCGAAATGGCTAGAGAATTATATAAAGAAATAAGTACAGTCTACAATAGAGGATATTAAACCTTGGAAAAAAATTTAGAACAAAAAATTAATGATATTGTTGTTTATATAAAAGAACAAGTAAAAGAATCCCCTAAAATTGGCTTAATTTTAGGTAGCGGATTAGGCGAACTAGCAAATGAATTAGAACAAAGCACTACCATACCTTATAAAAATATTCCCCATATACCAATTAGCACTGCACCTGGGCATAGTGGTAACTTAATCATAGGTAAACAAGCAGGAAAAACTTTAATAGCTATGCAGGGACGACTACATTTATACGAAGGATATTCTCCACAATTAGCTACAATTCTAGTTAGAGCTATGAAAATATTAGGCGTTGAAACTTTAATCTTAACTTGTGCAGCTGGAGGATTAAATAAAAACTTTAACGCTGGCGATATAATGCTAATTAATGACCATATTAATTTTTCTGGAACTAATCCTTTAGTTGGGCAAAATCTAGATAGCTTTGGTCCTAGATTTCCGGGAATGTTCGATATATATACACCAAAATTACAACAATTAACTATAGAAATAGCAGCCACAAATGCAATTGATCTTAAACAAGGTATCTATGCTGGCATTTTAGGCCCAACCTTTGCAACTCGTGCTGAATTACAATTTTTAATTAATAATAATTGTGATGCTATTGGAATGTCAATCGTCCAAGAAGCAACCGTTGCAGCTCATAGTCAAATGCAAATTTTAGGCTTAGCTGCAATTACTGATATGGCTCTACCAGATTCTAGTCATCATGCTACTCATGATGAAGTAATGAAATCTGGTAGACAAATAGGTATAAAATTTAAAAAGCTAATTACCGAAATTTTAAAAAATATCTAAATTAATTTACATGCACATAATTATATTCACAATTTGCATTTATATTTATTTTTATAGCTAATTGTGCCGAAAGAAATTCTGCTACAGCATTTGCCCACATACAATGTGCTTTTGTACTTGGGTGCATGCCGTCCCACATAAAATAATCAAGCGGTTCACTACAAATTGTTTTAGCTGTTGGGCTACTACTATACCCATCAGTAGTATTACATTTATTTGTTATATTTTTAAATGCATTTCCAATCTTTGCCCTCATCATCATATCATCAAAATTTGGTCTATAAATATGTAAATTAGCATACTTAGTTTTATCATTAAACTGCTCTAATCCTTTCTCAATTCCCTTGTTAAAACTATTAATTTGCTGATCTAATTTATTTTTTAATGCTGGCTCAAGTTTTATTTTTTCTGCAATATCTGGAAAAAGTGTTATATCTGGAAATATAGGCACAATTATATTATTAGCCCCCATTTTTACTAACTCATAAATAACAAACAAATATTTATTAATTAATTCCGATACTTCATTTGTAGGATCTGTTTGTTGTTTTAAATCATTACTGCCAATAAATACCAGAAATAATGTTGTATTAATATCGTTAGTATATCCTAACGGTAAATTGTCAATTAAACCTTTATATAGTTTAAATTGTTCTAATAAAGATTTTGCTAAAAATCCCTGCGAACCAGACCCTTTTATCTCTGCTCCACCCTCAGCAATAACTTTCATAGGCAAATTTAATATTTTTGCAAGATATTCAACCATAACAGGACCATTAGAAAATCTTCCATGAAAATACCCTTCTTCATTGGGTAGTTTCCAGTAAGATTTATCAAATATATTATGGTTATCAAATGAACTATCACCTAAAACTATAATTCGGGAAAGTCCATTAAATGATGGATTTTTAATATCTGACCAGAAGTTGGCATCATAAGAAGTATTCCACATTGCTGCTGCATGATTAACAAAAATATTATCAAAATCATTTTCTGAAAATCCAGCAAATTTTAGAGCATTTTTACAAGTTTGTTTAAGTTCCATATCACTAGCTTTAGTATAATATATATTATTCCATAACCTTGTATTTTCATACCAATTACCTTTTACTACAGCATATTGATTATCTTCAGTTTTACCCCAAACATAACTAATATTTGCTTTACGACTATTTTTATCAATATAATAACAACGTATATACACATCGTAAAAAGCATTGTTTAACCTAAATGATTCTTCTATAGGTTCAATAATTGGTGCTTTATAAGTTCCAGAAATATTAAGATTATTAAAACTATTAATTTCAATCGCCATAACTTTAAAAGTTAAAATACTGAGAATTAATTTTAGAGTTTTTTTCATATAAATACTTTCTAATAATAAAATTATTTTACATGCACATAATTATATTCACAATTTGCATTTATATTTATCTGGACTCCTAGCTGAAGAGCTAGAAACTCTGCTATAGCATTTGCCCACATACAATGCGCTTTGGTACTCGGGTGCATACCATCCCACATAAAATAATCAAGCGGCTCACTACAAACTGTATTAATTGTTGGACTATTAGTATATCCTGCACTACTACATTTACTAGTCAAATTTTTAAATGCTCCGGACAATCTTGATTTATTAATCATATCATCAAAATTTGGTCGATAAATATGTAGATTTGGATATTTAGTTTTATCATTAAATTTTTCTAAACCTAATTCAATTCCCTTATTAAAATTCTCTATCTGCAAATCTAAAGTCTTTTGCCCTAAATAATTCTCTTTTATTCTTGCAGCAACATCGGGAAAAAGACTTATATCAGGAAATACGGGGACAATTATATGATTAGCACCCATATCTACTAATTTGTTAATAACAAATAAATAGTTATTTATTAAAATTGATACATCATTCGTAGGATCAGTCTGTTGATTAAAATCATTACCACCAATAAATACTATAAATAATGTTTTATTAACATCATTAGTGTAACCTGGCGGTAAATTATCTATAAACCCTTTATATAATTGAAATTGCTCTAATAAGGATTTGGCTACAAAACCTTGTGAACCTTCTCCTTTTATCTCAGCTCCACCCTCGGCAACAACTTCCAGAGGTAAATTTAATATTTTTGCAAGATACTCAACCATAACAGGCCCATTAGAAAATCTTCCGTGGAAATATCCTTCTTGATTAGGTAGTAGCCAATACATTTTATCAAACATATTATGAACATCTGATGCACTATCACCTAAAACTACTATTCTGGAAAACCCATTAAATGTTGGTATTCTAATATCTGACCAAAAGTTCGTGTCATAAGAAGTGCTCCACATTGCTGCTGTATAATTAACAAAAATTTTATTAAAATCATTTTCTGAAAACCCAGCAAATTCTAGTACATTTCTACAGGTTTGTTTAAGTTCTATATCACTAGCTTCAGTATAGTATACATTATTCCATAACCTTGTATTTTCATACCAGCTGCCTTTTATTACTGCATATTGATTATCAGGGGTTCTACCCCAAAGATAATTAATACTTGCCTTACGACTATTTTTATCAATATAATAACATCTAATATAAACCTTATAAAAAATATCACTAACATCAATAAGAAGTTTTTTTTGAATAGCAAATTCTTTTACTTCTTCAGTTTCATTTATTTCTTGTGGATTTTGAGGTTCTGCTACTGGAGCTTCAACAGTTCCAGCAATAGGAGAGCTATCAAAATCATTAATTTCAATAGCATATATTTGAAAAATTAAAATATTTAAGATTAAACTTAGAAATATTTTCATATAATAATTTCTTAATTATATAATAAAAAGCATTATAACACCTTGATTAAATAATGTCAAAAATAATGATAGCTAATGAGAGTTTTTAAGGAATTTATTATTTAAAATATGATGAACGGGCGGAATGATGTCCTAATTCTTAAAAATTTACCTATAAATCAGGAACCCATCCGCCAACAAAAAATAAAACGGAAAATTAATCTTTGAAAATTTTTTGCGTAAGCTTTAAAGCGCTTTCAGCATCTATAGTTCCAGTATTAACACAACCACCAATATTATATTTTTTAGCAAAAAATCCAGTATTATTACATTTTATGTAATCATTCCTAGCTGAAGATTGTAAAATATTGGAAATTTTATTAAAATCCCAATCACGATTATAAATATTTGGTGCATTACGAACATAGCTAATAATATCAGCTACTAAGGCAGCGACATGAGGAGCAGCCATAGAAGTGCCATTATAATAACCCCAGGTTGGTTTGTCTGTACTATTATACTCTTGTTTTGATCCCCATAAACTAGAGTAAACTCCAGATTTATATACATATTGAATATTATCTGAAGTTACGCTATAGGGATTTTGATCGCCGCCAGTTGCTGTTATAGTTGTATTACCAAAATTGCTATACCACGATAAATTATTAACTGGGGAAGCAGCAGCTACAGAAATTACTTTAGGACAATTTGCTGGTGTAAAGTTTTTTACGTCCGCTCCAGAATTACCCGCTGCAATAACAAATATTATCTTTGGATTAGCTTTAGTAACTTGTGCAATAGCATCAGCCATCGCCCCACTACACACTCCTCCACCACCAAGGCTCATATTAATTACATCTACTGGATATAAATTAATAAATTTGGGATGTAAGTTTGCTGCCCACATAATGGCGTTGGCAATATCTTGTGTTGTACCACCACATTTACCTAATGCACGTATTGGTTCTACCATAGAGCCAAATGCACCTCCTAAAACATGTTCCGGACGAGATGAATAACGTGTACCTACAATTGTTCCTGTTACGTGGGTTCCATGCCAAGAGCTATTATTACTAACTGGACAATATCTAAAAAATCCTTGACTAGCATTAATCATATCTTGTGTTAAATAATCACCCAAATCCAAACCGTTTGGAGCGGGGCTTTTAATCGCCTGACTGCTTGAAGTGCTAGTAGGACAACTTCCTCCTATCCGACAATCTGATATAAAGTCATAGCCATAGGCTACAACTGTCTGCTTTATATCGGTAGGCATTAATCGAGTAATAAAGTTTGGATGATTAGTATACCCTGTATCAATAACTCCAACTCTAGTGAGAGCTCCAGGATTAACGTTTGAAATACCTGTAAAAATAGTTCGCCAATAAGCAAGAAGACCTTGAAAGTTGTCTCCATAAACTAAGGGGGTTACATTATTATTTAAACCAGCATTTTCACCTTTAGTAGTCTGACTCATATCCCATTGAAAAGCACCATACTCTGGAATATCACTATTTTTAGTATAAAATTTACTAACTTCAACATATTCAACATTTGGTAAATTTTGTAATTTGGCAACAATATTATTTAAATCAGATGGCGACAAATCTTGATCTGTATCAATAACATGGGCACCAGTTGCTATAGCACTACGTTCAAAAAACTTTGCATTTGCTAAATTATTAATTAATTGAATTTTTTCATTTGTAAGAGGTTGCATTAATTGAGCATTAAGTTCTACTTGACTAATTTGATTAGAACTTAATTGGGCTTTTTGTTCTTCTGTCGGCTTGAATTTTATAATTATTTGGTTTAATGAATAAGCAGGAGCCACAATTGCTATTCCAAATAAAAGAGACATTAATTTTTTAAGCATGATTAATCTCCTAAAATCAAAATAAATACTTTTGGAACTAAGTGATATTATATCAAATTTATATATCCAATTAAAATTATTTTACGAAATTTACTATATTATAATTTAGTTTTTAAATTCGGAAGCTAATAAGCTTATCAGTATTTTTTAAGATTATTAATGTACCATAAAAAAATAATACTAAATACCTCTGCTAAATCATTTGTAATGAATACTGAAAAAAAGCTAGAGCAAACATATAAAGATTACCAGTTAGGTAAAATAGGGAATATAAACAATTAAAAATATTTGCGTATTTTTTATATTTTGGTATTATATTGTATTAAGGAGGGGATATGAAAAAAAGTATAGTCCATACATTCAAGTTATCAGAATATAAAGTCAATTTACTCTTAATCATTATATGGCTAAAAGTGAGTTTATAAGAAATACTGTTATTGAAAAATTACAATTTTTACAAGATAGCGCCTTAATTGATTCAATAATGGAGCGTAACGAAAAAATATATTCTTTTGAAGAAGCTAAAAATGCCCTCGGTATGGAAGATTAAATTTACTGATAGTGCAATTAAAAGTTTATCTAAATTAGATAAGAAAATTGCAAGTAAAATTTTTTTTGGTTAGATGAAAGAATAAATAGCTGTAATAAGCCTAGATTATGGGGCAAACTTTAAAAGGTAATAAGTTTGGTGAAAGCTGGCGTTATAGAATTGGTGATTACCGAATTTTATGTAATATACAAGACAAAAAACTTATAGTTATTGTAGTTGAAATAAATCATCGTAAAGATATTTATAAAGATTAAAACTCTTCAAAAAATATTTTCAATTAACATAATAAATAAAAGTATAGTGGTAGGGCGTGTAGGATTCGAACCAACGACCAACGGATTAAGAGTCCGCTGCTCTACCAACTGAGCTAACACCCCACTCTTGAGAAGCATATTTTAACATTGCTATCTTTTAGATGGGTAAAATTGTATTAATTTTTTATCTTCTACTAAATCAAGTATAACTTTATCTTTCCAAGCATGTGCATAAAAAATTTCTAAAGTTAAGGGAGTTTTTCCATTTCTAGTTATTTTGGCAAACTTATTAGCTAAATCTCTATAGTTTGCTTTTGAAAGATGACTTTTATTAATAATTGCTCCACAACCCATTAATCTTATATCTATTAAAAGCTGCTCAAAATTATCATACTCTAAAGTAATATAATCAATATCTGTAACAGGATTAGAAAATCCTAATTTAACTAAAATATCACCTATTAAATGCATATCTGGAAAATTATAAGTATTTAACCCAACCTCTCTTAATTGCTGTAAACTATCAACTCCAAGCCCTGCTACTAAGAATGCCCCTCCAACTTTTAATACTCTTCTAATTTCTTTAAAAAATCCTTCAATATCATTAATATAAGGTATTACTAAATTAGACCATACTAAATTTATAGACTGCGATAAAATAGGCAAATTTAAACCATTAGCACATATTTGATAATTTCTTCTGTTAAATAGTTTTTTAAATAAATTTTGTTTTTGTCGATATAGTTTTAGCATATTTATTGCTATATCAACTTCATATACTATACTATTACTGTATTTTTTTAATAATTCATTAGAATCTATGCCAAGACCATAACCAATATCTAATATTATATCTGGCTTTAATTTGATATAATCAAGCCTATTTATCATTCTAGTTGCTATCTCTTGATAAATAAAACCTATTTGGGCAATTTTTTTTGCATTTTTATTTAATTTGTTTTCAATAATTAAATGATTCAACATTCTTTATTTAACTTTCTTAATTTATATAAAATACAATATAAACTACAACAAACATTTTCTTTATTCCATTATTGTAATCTGTGTGGGATACCTAATTATAATTTAATTTGCAATACTTGCTCTTCTGAATTAGAATTAATTGATATAAATTCTTGTGAACAATGTAAACAAACAATTCCCAAGTCTTATAATTCAATATCTAAAAAATGCCTTAGCTGCATTAATAATTTTACTAACTTTGATAATCTATATTGTCAGTTTAAATATAGTGCCCCTTTAAATAAGATCCTTCACCAATTTAAATATTCAAAAAAAATGCAATATTATAAACTCTTAGCTAAATTATTTTATAATAGCACTATAAATGCTCCAACTCCTGATATCATTATTCCTATGCCTTTGCATAAATCTAAATTAAAATCTCGTGGATTTAATCAAGCGGAAAAATTACTCTTTTTTCATAGAGTTTTTGCTAATAAAAATATTATAAATACTCGTATAGCAACTAGAATAAAGGAAACTGAAAGCCACTCTCTCTTAACTAAACATCATCGACAAAACAATATTATTTATGCTTTTAAAATACTTAAAAATATAAAAAACTTACATATTGTTATTGTAGATGATATAGTAACAACAGGCTCTACCTGCAATGAGCTTGCTAAAGCATTAAAACTTAAAGGTGCTAAACAAGTAGATATATGGTGTTTAATGAGGGCATAAAAAATGGGTCTTAAAAGACCCATTAAATATGAATACACTACGTATAAGGAAGGATTAATACATTCCATCCATACCCATACCACCCATGCCGCCCATGCCACCACCTGCTGGCATTGCTGGAGTTTCTTCTTTTGGTAACTCAGCAATCATGCAATCAGTGGTTAACATTAAACCTGCAACTGAAGCTGCATTTTGTAATGCTGCTCTAGTAACTTTAGCCGGATCTAAAACACCCATTTCAATTAAGTTACCAAATTCAGCTGTGCTGGCGTTATAACCAAATGCCCCATTGCCTTCTAGTACTTTATTAATTACTACGCTAGGTTCATCTCCACAATTTGCTACAATTTGACGGAAAGGAAACTCAATAGCCTTCATTACAATTTTAATACCAGCATCGTGATCAGTATTATCTCCTTTTAAATTTGCTATCGCAGCACGAGCACGTAATAATGCTACTCCACCACCTGCTACGATTCCTTCTTCAACAGCAGCACGTGTTGCATGCAAAGCATCTTCTACTCGAGCTTTTTTCTCTTTCATTTCAACTTCTGTAGCAGCGCCAACTTTAATAACAGCAACTCCACCAGCTAATTTTGCAACTCTTTCTTGCAGTTTTTCACGGTCATAGTCTGATGTAGAATCAGCAATCTGCTTACGTATTTGCTCAACACGGCTTGTAATCATATCCGCTTTACCAGCCCCATCAATAATAGTAGTATTTTCTTTTCCTACTTCAATGCGTTTTGCTTGACCTAGTAAAGTTAAATCTGCTTTTTCTAAAGACAAGCCAACTTCTTCGGCAATAACCGTTCCACCAGTTAAAATAGCAATATCTTCTAACATAGCTTTACGACGAT
>CALMTA010000311.1 GCA_937872505.1 uncultured Neisseriaceae bacterium
AAAAATATTGTCTTTATTTGCTCCTAAAGCAACGAGTAAATTTAAACAGGCAATAGCAGCAGCTCCTGCTCCTGACACGACAATTTTTACTTGTGAAATTTGTTTTTCGACAATTTTTAAGCCATTTATAATTCCTGCAGCCACTACAATTGCAGTTCCATGCTGGTCATCATGAAATACCGGAATATTCATTCTTTCTTGTAGTTTCTGTTCAATCTGAAAGCATTCTGGGGCTTTTATATCTTCAAGGTTTATACCACCAAATGTTGGTTCTAAAATAGCAATTGCATCAACAAACTTATCTATATTTGTTTCATTAACTTCAATATCAAATACATCAATGCCGGCAAATTTTTTAAATAGTACAGCTTTGCCTTCCATAACAGGTTTTCCTGCTAAGGCACCAATATTGCCTAAACCAAGAACAGCAGTTCCATTGGTAATTACTGCTACTAAATTGCCTTTATTGGTATAATCATATGCAGTTAAAGGATTTTTTTCAATTTCTAGGCAAGGAGCAGCCACTCCTGGTGTATAAGCTAGAGAAAGGTCTTGTTGTGTTGCAACAGGCTTTGTTGGTACTACTTGGGTTTTTCCTGGTACTGGTTTATTGTGGTACTCTAACGCATCTTTAACCAATTGCTCGTTTAAATTAAACTTCTCTGACATTAAAACACTCCTAAAAGTAGAAAACTATATAATATAACTAAATATTATACTATTTTTGTTATAATACAGTAAGAAGTTTTAAATTGGTATTAAATATGCGGGTTTTAGGAATTGATCCTGGTCTTAGAAATACCGGCTTTGGTATAATTGATATTAATGAAAACAAACCTAGTTATGTTACATCAGGCATTATTGCTACACAAAGTAATGAAAATCTGCCTTTAAGATTAAAAAGCATTTTGAATGGTATAAGAGATATTGTTAATGACAATAAGCCTGATATAGTTAGTATAGAAAAAGTATTTTTTAATGTTAATCCCAAATCAACTTTATTATTAGGTCAAGCAAGAGGCGTGTGTATTGCTGCTTGTGTTCTTCATGAACTGGAGGTTTTTGAATATACTGCTTTGCAGGTTAAACAGTCTGTTGTAGGTTATGGACATGCAAGCAAAGAACAAGTTAGTAAAATGGTAAAATGTTTATTAAATCTTAATGGAGAACCAAAAAAAGATGCAGCTGATGCCCTAGCTTTAGCAATAGCTCATACTCATTATGCTAAAACTTGTCAAATTTTTAATATGTTTTCTGTAAAAAAAGGTAGATTAATCGACTAAAAACCTATTAACTACTTTTTTGACAATTGACTCATTAGATTTTAAATTCTCTATTTCTTGAAATGTTACTTCGGCAACTACTTTATAATCAATATTTAAATTATGATGTTTTTTTAATAAAAATTGACTATATCTAATTGCTCTATCAATTAATTTAAAATTGGTAGGATTTAAGGATAACATTAAATTACCTTCAAAGTTTCCTACTCTACCCATCATTATAGTAGAATGAGCATTTAAACAGAGTTTATAGATTAAAGAAGCTTGTAATATATTTTGTGGAATAATTTGAAATTTAACATATATATCATCCAGCTGAATTTTTAATAAATTGTTTTTTATTTGCCAAACTTCTCTATGCTGAGTACTAGGTAAATAATTTGATATAGCACGAAGACTATTTTTAGATAAATCAAAACCTTCAATATAACTTAATGTAGTTTTAGGAAAATTTTCCCAATTCAAACATATGGGGTCTTGACCTAGTAAAAAATTCCACGCTTCTTTTGAATTTTTAATATTAGTTAAACTTAAATAAAACGGGCTAAATATTTGATTAGCTTCATTATTATTTTCAAAAGGCGGTAAATTAAAAGTAGGTGAACGCTCGGTTAAATCAGCTAATAAGTTTAATCCAAGAATAATATTGTTTGTTTCATATAATATAAATTCTTTTTTCAAAAATATTTCAGTTTCTTTATCTGTAATAGGAGCCAGGTTTATTAAAGGAAAACTTTTAATTGTGTTATAAATATTATCAATTTCATTTAAAAAATCATTATTTTTATGGTGCAGTAGAGCTAAGCCAAGAGCAACCTGCATAGCACTGGTTGCTTGCAAACGGGTACTTCCAGTAAGAGCCATAGGTCCAATATTTAATGCAAGTGATTGAATGTCATGTGTATTAACTATATGTTTAGGGTTTCTTAGTAATAAACTAGAGATTGAGTTATTAAAGACTAGCCATGGCTTATATCTACTTATTTTAGCGGCATGGGAGATTGCTGCTAAAATAAAGGGTGACTCGCCTGAAGCAGTTAAGCCAATTAACAAATCATTTTTACTAAAACCCTGTTGCAATAATTGTTTAATACCAAAATCTGGTTTATCTTCAAATTGTTCTATAGATTTTATTAAAGATACATCTCCTGCTGCACAAATAGAAATTATTTGTTTAGAATTATCTGGATTACTAAGTTCCCAGAGTCTCTTTAAGAGCATGCATAATCTACCGCTAGCCCCACAGCCTATTAAAAATACCTTATTGTTATTTTTAAAACAGTTATTGATTGATTGTTGTAATTCAATAATTGAACTAATATTTTCTTTAATTTTTTCAATAGTTTCTAGTTCTAATTCCTGAAATAATTGTAAAGCTTGCGTCAAATTAGATTGAGCTAATTGAGATAAATTATATGTTTTAGGATGGGGAGTTTCGGTATTTAGACCAGTTTTATAAAAACGACTATATTCTTTCCAAAATTCTTTAATCTGCATATCAGACAATTTATTTTTATTCATTTTTAAATATTCAGAAAAATTAAAATTACTGTTGATTTTAGCATAAAATATGTACTTATTGATTTTGAAATAAATCCGAAAAATTTATTTATTGTTTAGGTATATAATTTAATGGAAAAATATTATATTGGAATTGATGGCGGAGGAAGTAAAACTCATGCAATTTTGACTGATCATTCTGGCAAGATTATTGCTGAAAGTTTTTCAGGACCTGCCAATATAAATTCAGATCTAAATCTGGCATTTAGCTCCATTTCTGTAGCAATAAATGAGTTAATTTTACCGCGCAAGATTTCTCCTCAAGAAATTTATTTGGGTGTGGGAGTTGCCGGTTATTCTGCTATTGAAAAAAGAAAATCATTATTAAACTTATTAAATAATTTTAAACATGTTAAACTTAAATCAGATTGTCATATTGCTTGCTTAGCTGCTCATGAAAATAAAGATGGAGCAATAGTTATTTGTGGTACAGGAGTCGTTGCTTATTTTATTCAAAATAGAAAATCAACCCAAATAGGGGGCTGGGGGTTTCCACATGGTGATTTGGGTGGTGGTGCATGGATTGGGCTTGAGGCATGCAAATTAGTCTGTAAAGCTATAGATAAAGAAATTTTATGGAGTGCATTATTATTAGATATTTATGAGTCTTTTGATAGTGATAGCAATAAATATAAAAATTGGTTAATAAATGCTAAACCAAATAATTTTGCAGAAATTGCTAAATTTGTTATAAAAAATATTAATATTGATCCCCTCGCAGAAAACATTTACCTACAAGGATTAAATGAAGTAAACAGTTTTATTAAAGCAATTGTAGAACAAACCTCTGGGTTACCAATAAAATTAATGGGAGGTTTAGCAAAATTATATATAGATAAATTAGCTCATGAATTTAATAATGTTTCTTTATCTGAGAAAAAACCAGTATTTGGTGCTCTTTATTTGTTTAAATAGTATGAGAGTTGTTATTGTGAGAGTATTTATTTGTAATATTTATGGTTTAATATTTTATTATTTTCATAGTATTGCTACCGCCTATTTCATGGAGATGTTCACCCATCGTTATTAATACAGTATCGCCAATATTAATCATTCCGTTATTTAGTAAAAATTCGCGGGTTTGTTCGAGTAATTCAGTAGTTGTAACTGCTTCACTAGGCATAAATATAGGTCGAACATCTTTATAAAGAGCCATTTTTTGAGTAGCAAAGATTGAACTCGTTATGGCAAATATAGGTATTCCACTATTAACTCTAGATAACCATAATGCTGTTTTACCTGAAGTAGTTAAAGCAATTATAGCTTTTGCTTGTAAATGGTAAGCACTAAATAATGCAGACATGGCGATAGCTTGATTTATGTAGTTAAATTTTTGACCCACAAAATCTAAATCTAAGGTGATTTCTCGATTTTTTTCAGCTTCAATACAAGTTCTTGCCATGGCAGCCACTGCTGCAATTGGATAGTGGCCGCTTGCAGTTTCAGCAGATAACATTACAGCATCAGTTCCATCTAAAACTGCATTAGCAATATCAGAAATTTCTGCCCTAGTAGGGACAGGGCTTGTTATCATAGATTCAAGCATTTGTGTTGCTACAATACTTAATTTATGTTTTCTTCTGGCTACTTTTATTAATTTTTTTTGTAATGCTGGAACTTGCGCATCGCCAACTTCAATTGCTAAATCACCACGAGCAACCATTAAGCCATCTGCAGCACATATAATTTGCTCCATATTAGTAATTGCTTCCACTCTTTCAATTTTAGCAATTATTGAAGCGTTGCTTTTGTGAGAAGCTAATAGTTTTCTAGCCAAAGCTATATCAGTGGCATCTTTTACAAATGAAATAGCAAGATAGTCCATCTCTAGATTTGAAGCAAATTCTATATCAGCAAAATCTTTGATAGTAAGTGCCGGAGCGGTTAAACCGCCGCCTAATTTATTAATCCCCTTATTATTGCTTAATTCACCACCTTGTGTGACTGTACAAAATATTTTATTTTCAACAATTTTATTAACTAATAAAGTAATTTTACCATCATCGAGAATTAAAATATCATTTACTTTAACATCTTTAATGAGTTCTGGGTAAGTAACACCAACAATTTCATTATTTCCAAGTTCCTTATAATCTACATCAAGAATAAATTCTTGCCCATTAATTAAAATTATTTTATCATTTATAAATTTAGTTATTCGAATTTTAGGACCTTGTAAATCACCCATAATTGCCACATGTTTATCTAATTTTTGGCTAATTTTGCGGATATTAATAATATTTTGTTTATGAATTTCATAGTTGCCATGAGAAAAATTAAGCCTAAAAACATCAACTCCTGTTTTAATTAATTCCTCAATTATTTCAGGAGTACTAGATGTAGGCCCAATTGTTGCAACAATTTTAGTTTGCTTCATTTAAAATATCCTTTATATTTGAAGCTTATTAAAAAGTTTTATATGAAGAATCAGCTTCTTATAAAAATTAATTATGTGGCATTCATAAAAACAACAGTATTATCTAATAAACGATTTGAAAATCCCCATTCATTATCATACCAGCTAAAAACTTTTACCAAATTGTTATCAACACGTGTTTGTGTAGTATCAAATATTGAAGAGTGCGGATTATGGTTAAAATCAATAGAGACTAAAGGTAATGAATTTATACTAAGTATTCCTTTTAATTTATTATTTGCGGCTTCAATAAGTATATGATTAATTTCATTTATGGTAGAGGGATGTTTAGCAATAAAAGTGAAATCAACTAGCGATACATTAGGAGTAGGAACTCTAACAGATATGCCGTCTAATTTACCTTTTAGCTCGGGCAAAACTAACCCAACAGCTTTAGCCGCTCCAGTTTTAGTTGGTATCATTGACATGGCAGCAGCTCTTGCTCTATGAAGATCTTTATGATAATTATCATTAAGAACTTGATCATTAGTGTAAGCATGTACTGTTGTCATAAATCCTCTTTCGATACCAATGGCATCATTTAAAACTTTAGCAATAGGAACAAGGCAGTTAGTAGTACATGATGCATTAGATATTACTGTCATATCTTTTGTTAAAATGTGATGGTTAATACCATAAACTATAGTTGCATCTATATCATCTTCTCCAGGTGCCGAGATTATAACTTTTTTTGCTCCAGCAGTTAAATGTGCACTAGCTTTTGCTTTTGAAGTAAAAACGCCGGTACATTCTAAAACCACATCTATACCCAGTTGAGCCCATGGTAATAATTTTGGATCTCGTTCAGATAGCATTTTTATATTCTGCCCATCAACTATTAAATTATCTTCTACAGTTTCAACTTTATGTTTAAATAAGCCATGCACAGAATCATATTGAGTTAAATGAGAATGTATAGCTATATCTGTCCCCATATCATTAATTGCAACGATGTTAATTGCTTCTTTATGGTTACTTTCATATAATGCACGTAATACACAACGCCCAATTCGACCATAACCATTGATTGCTACTCTTATAGACATTTTTGAAAATCCTAAAAAATATGTTGTATATAATTTATTTTCCAATATTATATACTCTTATTAGTAGTTTGTTATTTAATTAATATATATCTTTAATTTGTTAAAAAATTATTTTCTTAGTATGAATTTATTAACAAATTCTTTAATTCTTGAGATAGCAATTTCTAATTCTTTTAAATTTCTAGAAGCTGTTAAACGTATAAAATTTTTGGTGCTATTTCCATATGAATAACCGGGAATTACAGCGACATTTCCTTTTTCTAGTAAAAGATTAGCAAAATCTTCACCCGTCATTTTAGTTTTAGAAATATCTACGAATAAGTAAATTGCTCCTTCAGGTTTTAAAGGTTTTAAAGGACTGATTTTATTTATTTCATTGTATAAATAAAATAAACGTTCTTTAAATTGGTTATATAAATATTTTTGTATTCTATTACGAAAGTTTAATGCATGGATAGCAGCTTTTTGAGAAATAGTAGGAGAGGTAAAAGTATTATTTTCGTTAATTTCTTTCATAATAAAAATTAACTCAGGGTTAGTAAAAATATACCCTACCCTCCAGCCAGTCATTACATAATTTTTTGAAAAGCTGCCAATTAAAATTGTATGATCTCGCATATTTTTAATAGCTGAAAAAGGAACATGTTTTTCTTTATAGCAAAAATGGGTATATATTTCATCAGCAATAACGACTAGATCATGCTTAATTACTATTTTTGCTAATTTTTCAAGTTCAATTTTAGTGTAACAACAACCAGTGGGATTATTCGGTGAATTTATAATTAATGCTTTAGTTTTTGGAGTAATGCTATTAGTAATTTTATCTAAATCTAGATGAAATCCTTGAGAACTTTCTAGTTGCACAAAAACTGGTTTACCGCCAGCAGCTTTAACTTGTTGCGGATAAAATGGATAATAAGGTTCAAGTATTAAAACTTCATCACCTTTATTTATGATAGCATGTAATGCTAACCAAATAGCATGATTGCCAGATGTTGTGATTAAACATTCATCAATTGCATAATTTAATTGATAGTCTTCCATAAAGGAATTGCATAATAAGGATCTTAATTCAGGAAGCCCATATGGGTTAGCATAATGAGTATGACCATTTTTTGTATCAATAAATGTTTTTTCTATTACTTCTAAGTCAGTAGTAAGATCTGAATCTCCCAGGCTTAAATCAATAACATTTTCTTGATTTATGAATTTCATAGAGTGCTTGATTTTAAAATTATTATATTTTTTAGCTAAAAATCTTTTCATAAATACCTGCAACCTTTAATGATTTATATAACGGTTAATAATGCAGCTCCAGCAGTAAAACCTCCACCAAAAGCGCATAAGGCTACTCTATTATTTTTAGAGGTATGAGGTAATGTTTCTGCTAAGGCAATAGGAATTGTACATGAAGAGGTATTTCCATAAGAAGCAATATTGCTGTGTAAGGAACCAGCTTTAATGTTTAGATGAGTTTCTACAGAGTTTATGATTCGTTGATTTGCTTGATGGGGAATTATTAAATCTAGTTTACTTAATTCTACGCCCTCTAATTGACAACACTTAAACATGGTCTTTGCCATAGTTTTAACTGCAAAATTAAAAAGTTTTTTACCTTTTAATGTTATTCCTTCATTTTCCGCTATAGGAACATTTAAAGTATCTCCATTTTCCGCATTAGCTACTAAATAAATTTGATTAATTATAGCTTTACTATTATTGATATGCTCATTACCCAGAATAATAGTTGCTGTAGCTGCATCACCAAATAAAAATGCTGTATCAAAATCTTTAAGATTAATATGTTTAGAAAGTGCTTCAGCAGTAATTAATAATATGCGCTCTTTGGGGCGGCATTGCAAATAATCTTTGGCATTTTGTAGGGCAAAAATATAACCACTGCATGCAGCATTAATGTCATATGCAGGTATTATATGTTCGCCATATATTTCATATAATTTATTTAAAATTAAACACGCAACTGAGGGTGATTGATATTTTTCGGGGGTACAAGTTGCACATATAATGCCGTTAATATCAGATAGTTGGAGGCCAGAGGCAGAGAGAGCTTCATGAGCTACTTTTGCTGCTACATCTATTATGCTTTCGTTTTCATCTAGCCAGTAGCGATTTTCTATTCCAGTTCGTTTTACAATATCTTCATAGGAAACATTAGGAAAATATTTTAGTAGTTCTTTAGTACTTATTTTTTTTGAGCCAGTTTTAAAATGTGGAACACATAAACCTACTGGAAAAATTTCTTGAGAAACTTTTTGTGATAGTGTGTTATGCTTAAATTTACGCTTTAAAATAGCATGCTTAGTTTTTTGTTTTTCTACTTTGGGTACAAAATGATCTAAACGAATTCTTAATAAAGGATTGCCAACTAAAGCAGATTCAGTTTCTTTTACATATATTTGTTCAACTACTCCAGAGTGAGGGGATAAAATTTCGCCTATAGATTTACTTGCTTCAATGTCGGCAATAGTATCACCAGATTTGATATTATCACCTATTTTTACATGAATTTTGTTAATCAAAACACTTTCATCAGATGGGCTGGCACCGATTACTTCTACCAAATATGAATTACTATCTTTATCTTCTTCAGTTTCCCAATTTAAAGATAAATCTAATAATTCAGCAGTAGCTGTGAGAATCTTTTCATAAGAGGGCAAAACTTCTAATTGATTTAAATAATTACAAGGAGTATAGGTATCATCACGTGCTACTCTTTTAGCTTTAATTGGATATTTAGATTTTTCCATGACCATTGCTAAAATTTCTCCCCCCATGCCACATGTTATATTATCTTCATGGGTGACAATTAAATGTCTAGTTTTTTCTACAGATTTAAGAATAGTGTTAATATCATAAGGTTTTATAGTTCTTAAGTCAATTATTTCAGCTTCAATAGCAATATTTTCTAGAGATTCGGCCACCATATGGCATAATACGATTGTATTGCCCCACCCAATTAATGTAATATCTGTTCCGGCTTTTGCAATTCGGGCTTTTCCAATAGGTATGATTTGTTTTTGAATGTCTACTGAAGTTGTATCAAGAACACTTTTGTTATTTAGTAATTTTTTAGGATACAAGTAAACACTTGGTCGGCCTGACTGGAAAGCAGCATTTAACATGCCAGCCGCATCAGCCGCATTTGATGGCATATACACATCTAATCCTGGGATATGAGCGTAAGTTGATTCATTTGTTTGCGAATGAAATGGCCCCAATCCTGGGCGATAAGCGCCACAAGCAGCAAAAATAATAACAGGACATTGCCAATGACCATTAGTACGCCAATACATAGTTGAAATTTCAGTAAAAATTTGATTATAAGCAAGTGGCATAAAATCAGCAAACTGGATAAAAGCTACTGGTTTTTTACCTGCTAAGGCTAATCCACAGGCTAAACCGGCAATAGTAGATTCGCTTAATGCACTATTTTTTACTTGATTAGGAAAAGCTGTAGATAAACCGCGTGTAATCCCGAAAACATCACCTTTGGCATCTTCAATATCTTCACCTAGTAAGCAAATGTTTTTATCATTACTAAGATGATGATTAAATATTTGACGTATTGCTTCTAACATCGTTAAACGATTTTCTGCTGCAAAATCACCCCTATATTCAGTGATATTAAGGTTTAGCGGTTTTTCTGCGGTATAGCAAGCAGCAGGTTCTTTACCAGAGCGGGCTATATCTATAGCTTTCCTTACAGAGGCAATAGTTTCTTTTTTAATTTTTTCTAAAAAGTCTTCTGTAGTGAGTTTTTTTAAAAAATTGAAAGAGTTATAGATGGGATCATTTTTTTTACTTAATTCTAATTCATTTTCATCACGATATAATTTTTGATTATCTGCATTGGAATGATTATCTAATCGATCAACTTTAAAAACTATAATTTGAGGGCTTTTTGTTATACGAATAGAAGTAATAATGTTTTTTAATTGTTCGTATCCTTCATAGGGATGAGTGCCATCCAAATAAGTAATAGGAATATCATAAAAAGAATCTACCTTTTTTCCTCCAGGTAGAGAAAAAAAGGTTTTACCATGCGTACGTGTTGAAATAGCTAAATTATTATCGTGAATAAAAAATAATATTGGTAGATTACTTCGTTTAGCTTCAGCTATTGCTTCAAAAACTTCTCCTTGCTGAGAAGTACCATCGCCAATACTGCATAAAACTATTGGGTTATCAATTTGTTCTTTTATTGCATGAGCTACGCCTGCTGCTTGAAGCGCATTATTACCCACAGGACCTACAATACTCATTATATTAAGTTCTGGGGCACTCATATGAGAGACCATTTGTCTGCCATTAGAGTGAGATTCTCTTTTTGCTAAAGCGCTGTAAAAAAACATTTCATTTGTTATACCACGTGCTAGCATTAAAGCTTTATCACGATAGTGGCAATGAAGCCAATCAGATTTTTGGAGCAATGGCGCTAAAATTACGCTACCCTCGTGTCCTTTACTAGAGGCTAGAAAATTTGCTTCTCCGCTATTGACTAATTCAGATTCAATTAAATCTGATTCTCGTGAAGCTAGCATATATTGATAAAGTTGAATAAAGGTTGCTTTATTTAAATTTTCCATAATTTTAGTTTTTAATATAAGTTTCTAAAAAAATAATAATGCAGGATTATACACAGTTTTTAATTGAAAAAATGAGGTTTTTTATTTGAAATGTTGTAATTAAATTAAGTAATTTATTATACTTAATTAAAATACGTATTAAATTTTATCACATGACTATTAATTTGACAATGAAATTCTTTGTTTATTTATCATATATAAAAAATGTTTTTATGTTTGGAAACTTTTCGTTTACTGCGGTTGTAATATAATTAAACATAATTTGAGTAATCTGAGCTCTTATTTCTTCTAAATTATCTTTTTTAAAAGAATTAATATTATATGATTTTAATATATTCATATATTCTGGTGTATTAATTAATTGAGTTTGTATATCAACATGATAATAAGTAATTCTAAATAATTTTGAAAGATTCTTGTGTTTTTTTAGTTCTAATTCACATGTATTAAATACATTGTATAACAACCTACCTTGTTCCATAGTTATATATGTATTAAAATATTGTAATTTTTCATATTCGTTTTTTATATCATTTAAATCTTTATGTTTAAAATATTCTGGAGTTGTATCATTTAAAAAAGCATCGATAACTTTTTTTACCCCAATTTGAGTTTTAATAAATTCGCATTCTAATATATTATCATTTACAAATCTAATGCTAATACCAGCATTAGCATGGTCACTATTCATAATATTTCTTAACATTGCTATTTCCGAAGAAGATAATCTATAAGAAAAAAAACTTTTTAGTTCCGGATTTCTAATTACAAGATCTTTATTTGATTTACCCAAATAATTCAATAAAACAATAACATTTGCCCATCTTTTTTGTGGCCATCTGCGACCACTGTATACATATGAAGAAAATATATTAGGGTTTGCTAATTTGTTCATTATAAATTTACCTTTCATTTGATTTATGCTAATTTTAGATAAAATAAAATTATAATAAAAGGTATGTAAGCTAAAAATACATTGATTTATTATAAATAAAGATATCAAAGAACATTAGCGATAGACGGTGGGAATTATACGGTATGATATAAATTTTTTGTATAAAAATTTATAATAGAAAAGTAAGAATTTTAAACCTTATCTAAATTAATTTCTTCATCTTTAGCTTCTTTTATCCAATGCTCCCATAATTCTGGGGTTTCTAGACTAATTTTACCGATTTTACCATCCCGAAAATCTTGTATAATCATTTCACTAGCTTTTTGTTTATCTATAATACCGCCTTGGAGAATACAGCCACGATTTTTAGCAATTATATTGAATAGTTCATCATAGGGCAAATCTAGATTTTCTAATTTATACCTTTGTTTTAATTTTTCAGGGTATTCTTTTTGCAGATATTCAATTAAATATAGTGCTAGAATTTCTTCATCTAACGCATTACGACCGATGCTGTTACATAATGCTAAATGATACCCAATTTGTTTATAATTGATTTTTTGCCAAGTTATTCCCGGTGTGTCATAAATTAAAAAATTATCTTGCAATATTAAACATTGATTAGCTCTGGTAACCGCTGGAATATCTCCAGTTTTTGCAGATTTTTTACCAAATAACTGATTTATTAAAGTAGATTTACCGACGTTGGGAATACCACTAATCATAACTCTTAAAGGTTTTTCAAAGCTATTTCTATTAGGTGCTAAATTTTGGCAAAGTTTAATAATTTTCTTTTTTTGACTCATATCATTTTTATCGCCACTAATTGCAGTTTGTTTTTTTTGTTGAAAAAATTTTATCCAGATTTTAGTGATATTATCATTTGCTAAATCACTTTTATTTAATATTCTAATAACTTTTTTATGGCGGATAATATTTTTTAATAAAGGATTACAGCTAGAAAATGGAGCTCTAGCATCGAGTAATTCAATTACGACATCAATATTTGCAACTAGATCTTTTATGGCCTTTTTGGCTTTATTCATGTGTCCAGGGAACCACTGAATTGTCATATAATGGTATAACCTTTTTTAAAAATATATTAAGTCCTATGTTGTTATTTTTCCAGAAGCATTATAGCACTTAAGATGCCACGACTTTGAAAAAAGTCAAGAAATATTTTTAGTTTTTTTTTAATTATTTTGTTGTTCGTATATACTAAATATGGTTATAATCATGGATATAAACACTATATATAGTAATTTTACTCGACTCTACCACAATATATAGTAGCTCGGTAAATTGAGAAATAGTTTAAGTGTTAAAATTTTGAACAGGATAAAAAAATGAAAAATATTTCAAATGAAGCGAGTATGTTAGCTACTGAGTTAGGTCAGTCAGTAACCCCAAAAGGTGATTTTTCTAAATATTCAGTAATTAGAAGAAATGGGGATAGTGTTAAATTTAACCCGAGTAAAATTGCTGTGGCAATTACTAAAGCATATATTGCAGTTCATGGTCATGTTAGCGTTACTTCAACTGCGGTTCGAGATCAGATTGCAAAACTTACAGATTCTATTGTCAAAGCATTGCAAAATAGAAAACCTGAGGGTGGCTCAATTCATATTGAAAATATTCAAGATCAAGTAGAATTGGCGTTAATGAGAAGCGGAGAGCATGAGGTTGCGCGCTGCTATGTAGTTTATAGGGAGGATAGATCAAGAGAAAGAGCATTAGATGGAGTTTCTTTACCTAAGCAACATATTCATGTGGTTTATAAAGATGGAAGTAGAGAAATATTAGATCCTATACATGTTCTTAATGTTATCCAAGATGCTTGTGAAGGTTTATTAGAAGTTAATGCAAAATTGATATTTGATGAAGCATTAAAAAATATTTATGATGGAGTTAGTGAAGAAGAGTTATATAAATCAATTATTTTATCTTCTCGCCAGTTAATAGAAGAAGAGCCAGCATATAATTTTGTTACGGCACGACTACTATTACATACTATTGCAGAAGAAGTGCTAGGTAGAGAAGTAGAACATAAAGCGATGCAAGAAGCCTATGTTAAATATTTCTCACATTATATAACAATTGGGATTGAAGCAGAACTACTTAACCCTAAGCTAGCAGAATTCGACTTAGATGTAATTGCTTCAGCTCTTAATGCCAAAAGAGATTTTCAGTTTAAATATTTAGGACTACAAACACTTTATGATCGCTATTTTCTCCATATTAATGGACGACGGATTGAATTACCGCAAATTTTCTTTATGCGCGTATCTATGGGATTGGCATTAAATGAAACACATAAAGAAGAGAGAGCGGTTGAATTTTATAATTTATTATCTAGTTTTGATTTTATGTCTTCAACTCCAACTTTATTTAATTCTGGAACCTTACATTCACAATTATCTAGCTGTTATCTAACAACAGTAGCAGATGATTTAGCAGAAATTTATGAAGCTATTAAAGAAAACGCATTATTATCAAAATATGCCGGAGGTTTAGGTAATGATTGGACACCTGTTAGAGCTATGGGAGCTGTAATTAAGGGGACAAATGGTAAATCTCAAGGAGTAATTCCTTTTCTTAAAGTAGTAAATGATACTGCAGTTGCAGTTAACCAAGGGGGAAAACGTAAAGGTGCAGTTTGTACTTACTTAGAAACTTGGCATGCAGATATTGAAGAATTTTTAGAATTACGTAAGAATACTGGAGATGATAGGAGGCGGTGTCATGACATGAATACAGCCAATTGGATACCAGATTTATTTATGAAACGTGTGCATGAGCAATCGGAATGGACTTTATTTTCTCCAAGTGAAGTTCCAGATTTGCATGATAAATA
>CALMTA010000312.1 GCA_937872505.1 uncultured Neisseriaceae bacterium
ATTATATAATTTTTCTTCGCAAGTAAAATGAATCTGTGAATATACTTTATATTGATTTATTATATTTTGAATTTTAGTAACTTTATCATTCAATTCCTCTTGATTATTTGCTGAAACTTCCAATAAAACTGCCGAAGTATCATCAGATAAAATCGGTAAATATGGTTTAGATAAAGATAAATTTTTTATTGATAATAAAGAGCTTATATCTAATAACTCTACAGCATCTAATAATTGATTAATATTATTAAAAGTAGTATTGAATTTTATAATAATTTCCATTAACTGCGATATATTTTCAAAAAAAACTAAACTGACCGCTTTATATGGCTTGTCATCTATACAATTATAAGTTATTTCACTAATAAAACCTAATGTTCCTTCAGAACCAATTAATAAATGTGCGAGTATATCTATTGGTTCTTCAAAATCTATAAAAGCATTTAGATTATAACTACTAGTATTTTTAATATTAAATTTATTTTTTATAAAACTTACTAAACTCATATCCTGCCAAATTTGTTTCCGAATATTAATAATTCCTTGAATAATTGGCAAATTTGCATCTTGAAATTTTTGCCTACTTTCTTTACTACCAGTATCTAGCATATCTTTATTTACTAAAATTAATTTTATATCTGCTAATGTATGATAGGAGTTGTAAATAGTTCCACAACACATACCACTTGCATTATTAGCAGCAATTCCCCCAATTTTGCAAGAATTAATTGATGCTGGGTCAGGACCTATCTTTTTTTGATATGGTTTTAAAACTTTATTAGCATAACTACCAATAATCCCTGGCTCTAAACTTATTTTTTGCCCATTCAGCAAAATTTTATAATTTTGCCAACTTGAATTAGATAATACTAATAATACAGAATCCGTAACTGCTTGACCAGAAAGACTTGTTCCTGCTGCTCGAAAGGTAATTTTTACATTATATTTATTAGCTAAAATAAGTATACTTTTTACTTCTTGAGCATTCTTAACTATAACCACAAGTTTAGGAACCATTTGATATAAGCTAGCATCCGCACTATATGCTATACGTATTAGCTTATTATCAATAACTCTATTTTTATCAATGATTTTTTTTATTGCATATTTAAAGATTTTTATATTCATAAATATACCTTAATAATACTTATTTAAGATTTTTGCATTAATGCTGCAAAAAAACCATCTGTAATATGAATATGCGGTAACAAAATTAAAAAATTTTCATCAATGAATTTTATATTAATATTTTTTAAAACTGTGGCTGCAGGAATAATCTTAAAATCTTGGTTTTGCTGCAAAAAAGTATTTACTATCCCTTGATTTTCCTCATATAATATGCTACATGTAGCATATAATAAATACCCACCTTTTTTAACTAACTTGCTAGCTTCTGTTAAGATTGATAGTTGTTTAATCGTAAGTTCTAATATATCACTTTGACTTTTTCTAAATTTTATGTCAGGGTTTCTACGTAAAGTTCCAAATCCTGAACAAGGCACATCTACAAATACTCTATCGATTTTACCAGATAATCGTTTTACTTTATTATCCTTTTCTCCGGTAATTAACTGAGGATATATATTAGATAAACCTGACCTCTTTAGTCTTGGCGTTAAATTATTTAAACGCTTTTCATTAATATCGAAAGCATATACTCTACCAGTATTATATGTTAACATTCCTATTAATAAAGATTTTCCGCCGCTGCCTGCACAAAAATCTACTATCATTTCTCCTCGTCTGGGAGCAAAAAGCATTCCTGCTAATTGACTTGATTCATCTTGAATTTCAATTAACCCTTTAATAAATAAATCATTTTTACCTAAAAATGATTTATTTATTAAACATATTCCAAATAAAGAATACTGTGTAACCCGAGCAGCAATTCCCTCTTTTTTTAAAAAATCTAATACTGATTTTCTATCTGTTTTTAATAAATTTACTCTTAAATTGAGTAATGCCGGCTCTTGCATTGCTCTGCCTAATTCAATGATTTCTTTTTCTTCATAATTATTTAATTTATCAATTATCCATTGAGGTAATTCTGATTTACTCAATATATCATCACGAAATTCAAACCTCTCAAACTTTTCAAATTCTATAGAGGAAATATTTTCAAAATAACTTTCATCCATTTTCATTAATTTAATCCACGTAATACCTATAATATCTATATAATCACTTTGTTTAAACTGATTATTATTAGTCTGAGAAGTTAAAGATAATGCTGTAGTTATTTTGAAATAGTTTCGTAAAATTAAATAAATTGTTTCTGCAATAATATATCTTTCAGATTTACCTAACTTATTTTTATAGAAATAATCTGCTAATACTCTATCAGTAGCTATTTTAAAATCTAATACTTCTTTTAATAAAGATTCACATAATCTAACTAATTTATTATTTATTACTTTTTTTTCTGCCATCTTCATTACTCAATAAATTTATAAAGTATTATTCTACCATATAACAATCAATTATTAGTTATAGCATAACTTTTTTTAAAAATTTAAATTAAATAAGTGTGTAGGGAAATTTCACTATTGTAAAAATATGTTTACTTATCTATAATGGCAATAGGTTCAAAAAAATAAATTAATAAAACAATATGCAATAAAACAATAATAACTGAAATTTTTCCATTCGCATTTTTTATTAATTTAGTTCAAGTATTAAATATTTTTTGAAAGTAAAATTATATCATGGGAAAACTTATAAACTCATCAAGTGCAAGCTACAACGAAATTAATCCATTAACTGGAAGATGTATAAGAGAAGATATAAAAAAAAGAAACGGAAAAGTTAATATTAACTTCCTAAATAATATTAATTCAGATAACAAAATTGTTAATGGGTATATTTCGCTAATAAATAAAATTAAAAACAATAACAATAAAAATCAATTTAAAAACTTTTTAGATTATCTAACTGTTGCTTTACGTTCAAGGTATTCCGGCGTGGATATTAATAAAGATAAAATTAAATTTTCTGATACAGGTGGTATAGGTAAATTCTCAATTACTCGCGAAGGTATTAAAGAATATTTAGATTTTATATTTAATAAAGAATTAGAAATCAATGATGATGAAATCGATGCAATTTTAGAAATGTGTACCCATCGCCACACTTCTTTTAGTTCAGTTGCTAGTTATACCAATACCTCTAAAGAATTCTTATCCAAAATAGGTATTGAAAATATTAATAATGAAAATTTATTAAAAATCAAAGATTTGTTAGAAAAACCTTTATGCAAAAAAAATACTTTTGATTATTTTATAATGATGTCCATAATAAAAGGTAACCTTAACTACTCTAATAAAAAAACCTTATTTAATTCATTTAATGAAAGTATAAAAAATTTAACTGATAACGATAGCAGTATTCTTTTTAATAACTGCCTTCTTCAGAGTGATAAAATTTATCAAAGAAAACTTAATGAAGTAGTAAACAAATTTAAAGTACCTGAAGAAGAAAAAAAATCAGATGCATACAAATTAATAGATTACGCATTGGAGGCACAATCCCCCTATATGCTAAATGATATTTTTAAAGCATGGAGTAGTTTTAAATTTGATTCACCTCTTTTCTCAAATAATGAAATTTTAATTACAGAAGATCTTTTAGAAAAAATTTTTACTAAGCTTACTTTAACTGATAATAAAAATTTAATTTCCCAAATAGACCATAAAAAAATATTTTTTACAGAAGGTTTGAAAATAGCATTAAAATTAGCTGATGCAAATGCTTACAATATTTTACTTACTAAATCTTTAGAATATTATCAAACAACTAAAAATAATTTAGTATTAGATAATATTTTAGCAGTTATAAAATCAAATAACAATTTTGGATCATTAGAAAATAAAAATGAAATATTAAAATTAATTGTAGATAATAAAAGTGAATTAGGTATTGAACTAATAGCGATATATTTCAAATTAAATAACAAAAATAAGAACTTATGCATTAATTCTTTATTTTTAGAAAATTTAAAACTAATTAATGAATCAGAAAATAAAAATCTTTTAAAATCATTATGTGATTTGTATAAAGAATTTAAAGCTGTCATTAATGATAATGTAAAAAATGAATTAAATTTAAAAGTTTTTACTTATGTTAAACCTGAAGATGAAATTATTTCTAATGAATTAATAACTGAATTTTTTAGTGATGTGAATAACAATTATCTTTCATTTTTATTATTAAGAAATAAAAATACATTAACTGATTGGATTAATTTCTCTACAGATAAAAAAGAGTATAATAATTTTATTAACTTATGTTTAAATCTAAATATAATTGATGATAAACTTCTAGAAAACATTTTAAAAAAATATAACTTAATATCTAATGAACATAAAAAAGAACTATTAGATTGCATACAACCTGATAGTATAGATAAACAAGAATATTTAAAAATATTCTTAAATTCTTTAAATATAAATAACGAAGATAAAGTTTTTTTAAATAAATTAATTTCAAAATGTCTAATTAATATTAAGGACTGTACTTCTGATTTTATGGATTTATTATGTGATAAATGTTATCAATTTAAATATTTTATTTATAATCATAATTTAAATAGTCTAATCTCAAATCTTTTACAATATACCGACTCAGATAACCAACAAATCTTTTCAAATCATAGAGATAATTTTATTGAATATGTTAAGACAAACCAACCACGTTGGAAAGATATTTTCAATAATGATAAATACATATTTAACTATATTGATACATGTTATCAAAATAATATATTTGATGTCTCTGCATTAGAGATACTTATTCCTATGCTTGCCAAAAAGTATTCTCATCAAGAAATTCCGAATTATACAAAAAAATTAAATTACTTAATTTACATGGCTAATAAAAATAATTTGACTAGCGCTAATTCTTTAATTAATGAGAATATATATGCAATATTAAACCCATATGAAGAGCCAAAATTAAAAATTTTTGTAGCACTCCTATTTGAAAATATAAAAAAACATAAATTTTTAAATAATCCTATAAAATTTTTAATAGACTCTGATAACATTTCTACTTTGTTTTTTAATAATAAAAAAAATAAAATTGTAAATGTTGATAAATATTTTAAACATATTAATTCAATAACTAATTTAGAATCTCTAATTAATCCTGAAAAGGATAAAGAACTTTTTGATAAGTTATTATTTATAAAAAATATGAATACTAACCTTAAAAAAAGCCTGCTTACTTATTATAAAAAGAAGTCCCCTGAATATACACAAAAACGTTTACAACAAATATTTGAATTTTTTATTCAAGCTTTATTTAATAAGAAATTAACTACTAGGAGTCTAATACAATTACTCAAAAACTCCGATCAGACTCTCTTTTATGAAGATGAAAATAAGGATTTTATTGAAGCATTTGCTGCTTTGCGGGTTCATAATAATACTGGACGAACTAGTTTTTTAAACCCTGAAGAAACCGGTACTTGGAAAATGCTTAAAAATGCTGTTATATCAAATGAAAATTTAAGTTTAAGTCGCAAAATGAGTAATGGTTCTGATAATACTACAGATAGTTTGAGTGAAAAAAATAGTATTGGAAGTATAGAACTTAATTAACTTTTATGATGATTTAAATTACATAAATCACGCAGTTTTACAAGTACAGGCTGAGGAACATATTTTTCTACTATATCTTCCCAGCCTGTAGAACCCACAAGACTCTTTACCATACTTGAAGATACTTCAACATAGTTTCTAGGAGGCATAAGAAATATGGTATTTATTTCTTTGCATAAATCTGAATTAACATAACGCATGCTTCTTTCATATTCATAATCAGTCGAATTACGAATCCCTCTAACTATAAATTCAGCATTTACACGTTTTGCATAATTTACTAAATATTCATTCTTAAAACACGTTATTTCAATATTAGGAAAATCTTTAGTTACTGCTTTTAACAAATCTATCCTATCTTGTAGCGATAAGTTATATCTTTTCTCAAAATTTTCGCCAATAGCAATTATCAAAGAATCAAAAAGTGTTGCCGCTTGCTGAATAATCCATAAATGACCATTGGTAACTGGATCAAAACTTCCTGCATAAACAGCTTTTTTCATAATACATAACTTTCTATAATTTTGGCATTAAATGTCTAAAATTTTTCATCATTTTAGAAATTCCACCGCCACTAAATTTCTTCATCATTTCGTTTACTTGCTCATACTGACTTAGCATCTGATTTACTTCTTGCACAGAAACTCCCGCACCTGAGGCTATCCTACGCTTACGTGATGCTTTTAAAATTTCTGGATTTTTTCGCTCCTTTTTTGTCATGGAATTAATAATTGCAACATTACGTTTTATCATTTTATCAGTCATAATTTGCGGAGCTTTACTTGCAATAGCACTAGGCAATTTATCCATAATGGTATTTAATCCGCCCATGTTATTTAACTGCTCAAATTGAGATTTAAAATCTTCTAAATCAAATTTTTTACCTTTTTTAACTTTATCTATTAATTTCTTTGTTTCTTTTTCATCAATATTGTTTTTTACTTCCTCTATCAACGATAAAACATCACCCATTCCTAATATACGCGAAGCTAAACGTTCCGGATGAAATGGCTCCAACCCAGTAACTTTTTCTGATACACCAATAAATTTAATTGGTTTACCAATTACACTTCTAATAGATAGTGCTGCACCACCTCTTGAGTCTCCATCCATTTTAGTTAAAATTACACCAGTTAAATCTATTACATCATTAAATGCTTTTGCTGTATTTACAGCATCTTGCCCTAACATCGCATCTACTACAAATAAAGTTTCTACTGGATTTAATGTTTTATATAATTCTTTGACTTCATTCATCATAAATTCATCAATACTTAAACGCCCAGCAGTATCAATAATCAATACATCAAAATAATGTTTTTTGGCATATTCTACTGCACTTAATGCAATATCTAATGGCTTTTGTGATACATCCGAAGGAAAACATTCGATCGCTAAATTTTTTGTTAATATTTGTAATTGTTCAATAGCTGCAGGGCGGTATATATCTACACTTACTACTAAAACTTTTTTCTTATCATGCTCTTTTAAATACTTTGCTAATTTACCAACTGTAGTCGTTTTCCCTGCACCTTGAAGACCTGCCATTAAAATAACTGCTGGCGGCACACAGCTTAAATTTAATGCATCATTAAATTTACCCATTAGTTCAGTCAGCTTATCATTTACTACTCCAATTAATGCTTGAGATGGTGTTAAACTTCCCAATACTTTATGCCCTAATGCATCAACTTTAACTTCTTCTATAAATTTTTTAACAACCGGTATTGCAACATCAGCTTCCAGTAGTGCAATTCTAATATCACGTAGTGCATCTTGAATATTACTCTCGGTAAGTCGTGCATTTCCAGAAATAGTTTTAATTATTCCATTTAATCTATTAGATAAATTTTCTAACATACTACCAATATCCTTTAATTAATGTCTTAAATCATTAGGTAATGCAAATAACATGTTTTCTTCAACTGCTTCTAAAATTTCAATTGAATCAAAACCAAAGCTATTAAGTTTATTAATAACACCCTCTACGAGTATTTCTGGGGCCGAAGCTCCTGCTGTAACACCTAAAACATTCGCGTTAGTTAACCAATCCTTTTCAATTTCTGACGCAAAATCAATTAAATATGCAGTTACTCCTAAATTTTCTGCCAATTCTTTTAAACGATTAGAATTAGAACTATTTTTACTACCAATAACTATTAATAAATCACACACTTTTACTAATTTTTTTACAGCATCTTGCCGGTTTTGCGTAGCATAGCAAATATCCTCATTTTTAGGTAATTTCAAATTTGAAAATACTGACTTTAATTTATCTATTAAAAGTTTAGTTTCATCAACAGATAAAGTAGTCTGCGTAACTACCGCTATTTTTTCAATATCTGTTTTTATAGGTAAATTTAATATATCATTAATTGTTTCAATCAAATATATATCACCTTCAACCTGCCCCATAGTCCCTTCTACTTCCGGGTGCCCCTTATGCCCAATCATTACTATTGTATAGCCTTGCCTATGTAGATTTTTTATTTCTACATGCACTTTACTTACCAAGGGACAAGTCGCATCAAAAATCATCTTTAAATTTTTATTCTGTGCTTCTTTGCGGACTGATAAGGGAACACCATGTGCTGAATAAATTAAAATACTATTTTGCGGTACATCTTGAACATCTTCAATAAAAATAGCACCTCGTTTTTTTAAATTATCAACTACATATTTGTTATGTACCACTTCATGGCGAACATAAATCGGTGCACCATACTTATCTAATGCTTTTTCAACAATTGCAATAGCTCTATCAACTCCTGCACAAAATCCACGTGGATTAGCTAATATAATTTTTTTCTTCACTATTTTTTTAAATCTTTATTAAAAAAAATACTTTCTATTACTATTAGTGTAACCCCTATACAAACAAAAGAGTCGGCAATATTAAAAGCAGGCCAATAATGTGGCCCTATATGCCAATATATAAAATCAGTAACTTTTCCTGCTACTAAACGATCAATTAAATTACCAATAGCGCCACCTAAAATATAACTAAAAGCAACCCCTGTCATAATAGAGTACGGTTTTTTTAAAATATAATAAATTAAAAAAATTGCTACTACAAAACTTATAATTATAAAAAAAATCTTTTGCCAGCCCCCTTGAGCTGCTAAGAAATTAAATGCTGCACCCTCATTATATATCAAGGTCCAATCCCAAAATTTCATAAAAGTTTTAACATGCTGAAAAATAAGATGTTTTCTTGCAAATGCTTTTGTAACTTGATCCAAAAGTACAACTACTAATGATAAAATCAGTAAACTTAAACGATATTTAAATGCCAGATTGGTAACTTCTGTCCACTTGTATTTCCTAATCATAAACTACTCCACAAATTGATTTATTATGCATAAACACGTTCTTCTCCATCACCCTCAACATTGCTTATACAGCGACTACAAATATGATTTTCGTTAGTTTCAATATAATGCCAGCAACGTTCACATTTAGTTTTTCCACTTAATAAAACTGTAACTGCATTACTTTCTGAAT
>CALMTA010000313.1 GCA_937872505.1 uncultured Neisseriaceae bacterium
TCCAGCTCCATCAATACCTTCTACAGAAATAAAAAAAGCTCTAGCTTTTTTATAATCATTTTTAAAGTTGACTTCTTTAGATAAATCTCTAATTTTCATCCCTTTTCTTCATCTCTTCATAAATAACAAAATCTTTTGTATTATCATCAACCTCTGGTGCTGACGTTCTTCTTACATATTTATTAACTGCTCCTGCATGCTCACGATAAGTATTAGAAAACTTAGTCTTACCTGCCCCAATAGCTACAAAAAACAATATACGCGGTTTATCTAATGGCTGGCTTGCTGCTTTCAATGCATTTTCTGAAGGAATCGCAATAGGTGTTGGCGGTAAACCATAATGTATATAAGTATTATAAGGTGTATCTGTTACAAAAATTTTATGCGCTGGCTTGCCATTAGTATGATGAGCTCCATAAAATACTGCTGGATCATCTTGCAGTTTCATTCCTAACCTTAATCTATTATTAAATACAGTAGATATTAAATACATATCTGAAGGAATTGCTGTTTCCTTTTGAATCAAACTTGCCATAATTAACATTTGATAAGGATTTTTATAATAGCTATTTATCGTTCTTGATTCAAATAAACTATTTATTTTATTTTGCATTAATTTATATGCATTATGATATATCTCAAAATCTGTTTGATTTGGCGCTATAAAATATGTAGAGGGAAAAAATAACCCTTCTAAATTTGGTGCATCAATTTTTAAAACGTTTTTTAAATCTTTATCACTCATATTTAATGATAAGTGCTGAATATTGTCTAATTTATCAACAGATGCTTTTAATTGTTCAAATGTCCAGCCTTCAACAATCATAAAACTTATTTTATCAGGCTTGCCATTCGTTATACGACGAATTAATCCCCACATTGAATATGCTTTATTTAAATTATATAGCCCTGCTGTGATTTTTTTATCCTTCTGTAATAACCTCAGAAGCAATAAAAAAGCATTTTTACTTGAAATTAAATGATTTTTTTCTAAAGCAGCAGCTAATTGTGGAATATTTTGGTCTTTATTTACAATAAGTTGAACTCTACTCTTGGGAAGATGGTGAGGAAAAAAAATTACATAACCAACATAAAATGCAATTATAATAAAGCCTACTAAAAAGGCTTTAGATAGTAAACTTGTTTTTTTTAAATTAAAAATCATGTTAAAATTACAGCCTACAAATTTATTAATAAGCAATTTTAACATATTTTTAATAATAGGCTAAATACAATGGAACAACCAAAAATAAATCAAAATTTAAAAAACATTCTTAATGATATTTATGAAACCAATAACCACTACGTCAAAATGACTAATACTGAAATTAAAAAACCAGCAATTAGCCAAGCTCAACATCCTATTGCCACGTTAGTTATGTGCTGCGATTCACGTGCCCATACGACATCTTTTACTTACAAACCAGAAAATAATTTTTTTATAGTTCGCAATATTGGCAATCAATATATTCTTAATCAAGGCAGTGTTGAATATGGGGTTAGAATTTTAAAAACTGATTTATTAATTTTTCTGGGTCATTCTCAATGTCAAGCTGTAAAAGCATCTATGGAAGATTATACTAATTTACCTTCAAGCATTGTCCGCGAAGTAGATCATCTAGCCTTATCAATTAAAAAATCAGAATTACATGGAGATTTGAATCAGAAATGGTGTCAAGCTGTTGTAAATAACATTCATAAACAAGTTGAAATGGCTTTAAAAGATTTTGCAGACCTAGTTATGAATGGAAAACTTATTATTATTGGTATGATACTTGACTTAGATAATTCTGTTGGCGGTGGTTATGGTAAAATTACAATTACTAATTATAATAATGTTTCTGATATAAATAAATTAAAAGAAATTGATTTAATTAAACATTTTTTTGACTAAAACAATAAAGGCATCTTTTGGAGGTTTTATGAGCTATGAACATAGCGTTTTAGCACGTAAATGGCGACCTAAAAAATTTAATGAATTAGTTGGGCAACAAATAAATATAACTATACTAAAAAATATAATTTCTAGCAAAAAATTACATCATGCTTATTTACTAACTGGTTCCCGAGGTGTTGGAAAAACAACAATTGCGCGCATAATTGCTAAAGCTCTTAATTGCCTTAATTTAAAAGAAAGTGAACCTTGCACTACTTGTAAAAATTGCCTTGAAATTGACAGTGGAAAATTTATTGATGTTATTGAAGTGGATGCCGCATCTAATACCGGCGTAGATAATGTTCGTGAAATAATTAACAATTCGCAATACTCTCCAACACAAGGTCAATATAAAATATACATAATTGATGAAGTACACATGTTATCAAAACCAGCTTTCAATTCAATGTTAAAAACTCTTGAAGAGCCGCCATCACATATAATATTTATTTTAGCAACAACCGACCCACAAAAAATTCCAATTACGGTTTTATCCCGTACATTACAATTAAAACTTAGAAATTTAACATCTTATGAAATCGCAGAGCAACTAAAATTTATTTTACAACAAGAATCTATAGAGTTTGAAGTACCTGCACTAGATATTATTGCTAATTGTGCTAAAGGCAGCATGCGTGATGCATTATCTTTACTTGATCAGATTATTGCTTATTCAGATAAACAAATTAAAGAAGATATTGTAAGACAAATGCTTGGGATAAGTGACGATTCAATTATTTTTAAACTTCTAGATGCCATATGTGCGTTAAATGGAGAAAGTTTAATTAACCTTTGTCAAACAATTTACAATAATGGTCATGATTTAGAAAATGTTCTACAAAACTTAAATAGAATATTATGTGAAATTAGTTTAATTCAACTAGTTCCAAATAAAAAAACCGATGCTTTAAATATTTATGCTCAAAATATAGGGGTAAATGATATTCAATTATATTTTGAAATCACTAACCTTGCACTAGAACAGATAACTAAAACAGCAGATAAATACCCTATTTTTATTATGACAATGCTTAGAATGTTAGCATTTAATATTGGAGGGTGTGAAAACCAAAAAACTTTATTAACTACAAATTATAATTTAGAACAGCCTACAAAAACTACGATTTCTAATATTGCACCTATTCAAATAACCACAACACAAGAAACTATAGAAAATCCCAAAAAAATTTTTGATGGTGACTGGTTTAAATTAATTGAAAATTTAAAACCTAAATTAGCTCATCTATATCCTTTTGTAGCTAATGCCCAGTTAGTTGAATTTAAAGATGATATATTTGTAATATTAGTTGAGAGCGGATACAAAAGTAGTTTAAATAAAAAAGCTATTACAGAACTATCAAAAGTTTTTACTAATTTTTTTGAATATGATATTCAAATTAAAGTTGATTTTGCCAATAATCTTGATAATACTTTGAAAATAAAGATTAATACCGAAAAAACTGAAGCTCAGCTCTTAGCAAATGAAGCTATTAATAAAGATCTTAATTTAAATAAAATGATTGATCTATTTTCTGCTAAAATACTGCCTGAATCTATAAAACCGCTTATATAATAGAAAAATAAAGGAATCTCAATGTTTGATAAAAGTCAATTAGCTAATTTAATGAAAAAGCTGTTGCTAAAATTGAAGTAATTGGTGAATCTGGGGCAGGAATGGTTAAAGTTATAATGACGGGAAAGCACGACATCAAAAAAGTAGAAATTGATAGTTCAATTATGAATGATAAAGAGATGTTAGAAGATTTAGTTGCTGCAGCTATTAATGATGCTAATCGCAAAGTAGAAGCGCAAAGTGCTGAAAAAATGAATGGGTTAACCGCAGGTATGCCTACGGGCGGACTTGGGGGATTTAAACTGCCATT
>CALMTA010000314.1 GCA_937872505.1 uncultured Neisseriaceae bacterium
GGAGGAGGAGTAAATTTAATATCTTTTTCTTTTTCACCTCCATTTTGGAACTTAGAACGTTTTTTAACATAACCACCTGTTTGTTTCATATCTTTATACATTGAATCTCCTATATTTTTTTCTTCTTTTTCACTCATTTCAAATTTATTTCCTTTATAATTAGAGTCATATCTATAAATAGGATTTTTAGGTATATTAGTAATAGGTTGAATAACATTTGTAGGCACTTGTGGGGCTATATTAGTTGATTGTGGAGCATTAGCTGTTTGATATTGTTCCCAAGCTTTTTGACTTTTAGGTCCCCATATACCGTCTAAATTACCTGTATATAAACCTATGTCTTTTAATTGTTGCTGTTTTTTAACAACTTCTATATCTCTTAATTTAGGTATTACTCTTGGTTTTTTAAAACTTTGAATATAAGCGTCTTTTAATTCTCCTTTATAATTTTCCATTTTTCCTGTAGTCCATATTGGCTTTATATCATATTCATTATTTGTTCCTGATATTCTTCTAGCAGCCATACTGTTTTTTGGATTATCAAATATATTAGCTCCATACACTCTATTATTTTTAACTATATTTTCTACATATTCTTTTGAAGCTAAGTCGTTTGGAGAGGGATACATAGGAAGCCATGATGGTATAGTTTTTGATAAAGTCATACTATCTTGATATGATTGTAATGCTTTTTTATATTCTTTAATATCATCATAGTATTTTATTTTTGACCCCGTTTGAAACTTTTTATATTTTACATAATTATTTTTCATATTATATTTTTTAATAGTTAAAAATAAAGCGATATTTCTATCGCTCTATTATTTATTAACAACCGTATTTACAGGTTTTTATTTTCATTCTTCCTCCTGATTTATACATTGGAGCATTTTTATTTCTAATATCAATAGGTAAAAGTTTATGGGGCACTTTAAAATTATCAGGATTATCATAATTTGCTTTATAACTTTTAGCGTCTATCTTACTTATATCGTTTTCCATATCTCTTATCATATTTTCTAAGCCTTTTAATTGTTCAGCAGGAACTCCTTCATTAAGTTTTTTTTCATATAAGTCTGTTGCTTTTTCATATCTGGAATATATTGCATCATAATATTCCATTTCTTGCCCAGCAATACTACGTTTATTAATAGCAGGCTTATTTGTATTAACTATAGGTGCAGCCTTAGGAATACTATCTAAAGGATTCATTGCAGTGGTATCTCTTGGTGATAATGATATACTATCTATTTTACTTTGAGCTACACTATCCATAGGGTTTATTGCAGTACTATCAGAAGGTAATACAGGATTGGGTTTAGAAGGTGTAACTACGTCTTTAGCTGCTGGAGCTTGTGGTGTAGTAGTAACTTTATTAGTAGGCTCTGTAGATGTAGTAGCATTATCTCCACTTGCAGATTTATTAGTAGGTGAACTATTATTACCTTTAAGAGGAGTTCCTTGAGACACTTGTTTCTTTTCTGCTGGTGTTA
>CALMTA010000315.1 GCA_937872505.1 uncultured Neisseriaceae bacterium
AAGTGATAAGTGGGTAAGTTTAACGCCTTTTGATGGTTTTAAAGTAAAATTATCTATTGATTTTAAACATCCATTTTTTAAACCAGAATATAATAGTTTAGAAATTGATTTTTCGAAACAATCTTATATAGATGAAATAAGTAGAGCTAGAACATTTGGCTTTATGTATGAGGTAGAGCATTTAAGAAAAAATGGGTTAGGTTTGGGTGGTAATCTAAATAATGCAGTAGTTATTGATGAAGATAATGTATTGAATGAGGGTGGGCTACGTTATAACGATGAATTTGTTCGTCATAAAATCTTAGATGCAATCGGAGACTTATATACAATTGGTTATCCAATTATTGGAGCATTTGAGGGGTATAAATCAGGTCATTCTGTTAATAATAAATTATTACGTAAATTATTAAATACTCCACAATCTTGGCAATATGTTACGTTTGAGAATGAAGATCAAGTACCAAATAGTTTTCATAGTGTTTAAATCAATAAAAAAATGAGCAAATTAACATGTTTTTGAGTTAAAATATCATTTACTAAGTTATATTAATCAATAATCTAAATAACTAACAATTACTTAATAAAATATTAGAAATAAATAAGATGGAACAATTTGTACATTTAAGGTTACATTCAGAGTTTTCCATTACTGATAGTATTGTGCGAATTAAAGATGCAGTTTCTTTAGCTAGACAAGATAATATGGTAGCGCTAGCTCAAACTGACTTGCATAATCTATTTGGTATGGTTAAATTTTATAAAGCATGTCGTGAAAATGGGATTAAGCCTATTATTGGTAGTGAAGTAAATATTATTTCTGAAGATGATTTTAAATATAAGATTTTAGTTTTAGCAAAAAATATTATTGGTTATAGAGAGCTATGTGAATTATTAACAATGTCATATATTGAAAATAAGATTTTAGATGTTCCTTATATTAAAGAAGATTGGTTATTTAGTGGCAAATATTGTAATTTAATTATATTATCTGGAGCACATAATGGAGATATTGGTCAGCTAATATTACAAAATAAGCAGACTAAAGCAAGAAATAAAGCTAAATTTTGGGCTAAATATTTTCCTGATAATTATTACTTAGAGTTACAGCGAATTATGCGTTCTGATGCAATTAATGTAGTAGAAGAGTCAATAAAAATTGCTAATGAGTTAAACCTGCCTTTAGTAGCAACGCATCCTATTCAGTTTATAAAAGCATCCGATTATATTGCACATGAAGTTAGAATATGTATTGCTGATGGCGAATTGCTTGATAATGAAAAGAGGCAGTCTAAATTTTGTGAAGATCAATATTTCTTAAATCAAAAAGAAATGCTTGCAAGGTTTAAAGATATACCTAGTGCAATTACTAATAGTGTGGAAATTGCAAAACGATGCAATTTAGAAATCACTTTAGACAAATATTTTTTACCAGATTTTGTTACACCTAAAAATCTCGATTCAAATGAATATTTAAAAATTTTAGCAAAAGAGGGGCTTGAGAAAAGATTAGATGAAATTTTTTTAAAAGATTCTCAAGAAGAGCGTAAAAAGTTTGAAGCAATATGCCATGAAAGATTAGCAAATGAAATTGATACTATTATACAAATGGGATTTGCTGGTTATTTTCTCATAGTAGCTGATTTTATTAATTGGGCAAAACAAAATAATATTCCTGTTGGGGCAGGCCGAGGTTCAGGAGCTGGGTCATTAGTTGCTTTTGCGTTAAGAATTACGGGTATTGAGCCATTACGTTATGGATTACTTTTTGAGAGATTTTTAAATCCAGAACGTATTTCTATGCCTGACTTTGATATTGATTTTTGCCAAGATAAGCGAGAATTAGTTATTGAATATGTAAAAAATAAATATGGAAAAGAGTCAGTGGCACAAATTGCAACTTTTGGTACTATGTCATCAAAAGCAGTTATTAAAGATGTCGGTAGAGCATTAGCACTACCGTATACTCTTTGTGATTCAATCTCTAAATTAATAATAAACACTCCTGCAAAAAGCTATAGTTTATTAGAAGCTTATGAAAAGTTTCCTGAACTTAAAGAAAAAATTGATAACGCAGATGATGAAGTAAAGCGTCTTTGGGAGTTATCGCTACAGTTGGAAGATTTAACGCGAAGTGTGGGCAAACATGCGGCAGGGGTTTTAATTGCTCCAACTAAACTTACTAATTTTTGCCCTATTTATTTAGCAGATGGTATGCAAACATCTCAATTAGATATGAGCGATGTGGAAAAGATTGGGTTAGTTAAGTTTGATTTTTTAGGTTTAAGAAATTTAACTATTATTCAAGAAACTTTAGACAGTGTTAAAGAGCTTTATAATGAAAATATTCAACTTTCAAATTATGATTTTACAGATGAAAAAGTTTATCAACTTTTGCGCCAAGGCAATACAGCATCGGTGTTTCAGCTTGAGTCACACGGAATGCGTCGTGTTTTAACTAAATTAGAACCTGATAGATTTGATGATATTATTGCAGTTGGAGCATTATATCGACCAGGACCTCTAGGTTCAGGAATGGTTGATGATTTTATAAAGCGAAAAAAAGGAGAATCTTTATTTAATTTTTTTCATGATGATTTAAAAGAATGTTTAGAGCCTACATATGGAGTTATTGTTTATCAAGAACAGGTTCTACAGATTGCACAGATAATAGGCGGCTATACATTAGGAGGTGCTGATTTATTAAGACGGGCAATGGGAAAAAAGAAGCCTGAAGAAATGGCATTACATAAAAATATATTTGTTGAAGGGGCATTAAAAAAAGGATATTCAAAAGATTTAGCAACAGGATTATTTGATATTATGGCTAAATTTGCTGAATATGGTTTTAATAAATCACATAGTGCTGCTTATGCCGTAATATCATATCATACGGCTTATTTAAAAGCACATTATTTAACATGTTTTATGGCCTCAACTCTTTCATCTGAGTTAGACAAAACAGATAAATTATATGAGTTATATCAGGATTGTATTGATAATGAAATTGTCATATTACCTCCTGATATAAATTACTCTAGTTATAGATTTAAAGCAATAGATAATAAGACTATTCGTTATGCCTTAGGTGCGGTTAAAGGAGTAGGAAAAAACATTGTTTCATTAGTTGAAAAAGAACGCAGAGACAATGGAGAATTTAAAGATTTTGTTGACTTTTGTTTACGAATGGATAAAAAACATATAAATAAAAGAGCATTAGAAAACTTAGTTAAAGCTGGGGCATTTGATGCTTTAGAAAATAACAGAAGTAAGTTATTAAATAATATTCCTAAAATATTAAATGAAATAGAGGATATTAATAGAAATGCAAATCAAGGTTCTTTATTTGATGCACCAACAATTGAATTAGATCATTATGAGACTTGGACACTAAAAGAACAGCTTAATAATGAAAAGCAGGCAATTGGCTATTATTTAAGTGCTAGTTTATTTGATGAGTATCAAGATATTGTACGTAAACTTAATGTAATGCCTTTAAGTAAGTTTAGTATAGATGATGAAGATGTAAAAGAATTAATTTATTCACCTAAAAATGAAAAAACTAAAGTATTAGTATGCGGTATTATTAATAATATCGGTTCACGTCCGTTAAAAAAAGGCGGAAAAATTGTATTTGTTAATATTGAAGATGATTCCTCAATGTTTGAATTTGTTGTTTTTAATGAAACTTATGAAAGATATAAACATTTAATAAAAATTGATGAAATGGTTTTTATTGAGGGTGAATTAATGTTTGATTCATTTCGTAATCAAGTTAAAATAACAGCTGGAAAAATTTATACCTTAGATGAAATTTTAAAGGAAAATGTAAAACAAGTTCAATTTAATATTTCCCATGATTTTGTAATAGAAAAATTAACAACGTTTCTTGAAAAAGATGGAGCAAATATAGTAGTAAATTATTTTAATGAAAAAGCTAAGTGTAAGATTGAGTTTGGTTCAGAACATAGACTATTAGTTAATTATTCCAACTTAAGTAAATTAAATTTGTTATTGGGTAAAAATGCATGGAGTATAATATAAAATATAATAGTTTTTGATGGTGTATTAATGAATACAATTCATTCAAAATTTTCTTTTAAACAATTAGTTACTATATTAGTAGCATCTTTAATGATATTAATGGAAAATATTGATACTAATATATTAAACGTTGCGATTCCTGCTATAGCAGCTGACTTGAATGCTCCGCCATTACAACTTAAACTTGCAATTACCAGTTATTTAATTAGTTTAGCTATTTTTATACCGATTAGTGGCTGGATATCTGATCAATTTGGCACAAGAAAAGTATTATTGTGGGCTATTTTTGCTTTTGGTTTATTTTCTTTATTTTGTGGATTAGCTCATTCGTTGCTTGAGCTAGTGATATTTAGATTTTTACAAGGCATTGCAGGTGCCTTTATGGCACCAGTTGGTAGGCTATTAATGTTAAAAGCATTTGATAAATCTGATCGCGTAAAAGTATATGTTTTAATGTCTTTACCGGTAGTATTAGGGCCATTATTAGCACCATTTCTTGGTGGGGTTTTAGTTTCATTATTTAATTGGCGTTATATATTTTATGTGAATGTGCCTTTTGCTTTATTGGCTCTTTTAGGAACTTATATTTATGTTGAAAATTATGTGCAAAAGACAGATAAATTTAACTGGTGGAGTTTTATTTGGTTAGGTTTATTTTTATCAATATTTTCTTATTGGCTTGATACGGCATTTGATCCAAAAACTGCAGCTACAAAATCTCTTATATTGGTATTTGCTATTATTTGCCTTTTAGCATATTTAAAGGTTGAGTTTTCTTCAGATAACAAGATTATAAATTATAAATTATTTTCTATTAGAACATTTAAAATATGTTTTTATAGTAGTATTATTACGCGTGCATCTTTTGGAGGCAGAGGGTTTGCTCTTGTATTATTTTTGCAATATACTTTACAGATGTCACCAATAATTGCCAGTTATTTATTATCTAGCATGGCAGTTGGTTTATTTTTAGGAAGAATTTTTGTAAAACGGTTTTTGGATTATTTAGGTTTTAAATTAATGTTAACTATATCTAATATTGGTGCAGCTATTAGCTTATTATTATTTGGTTTTATTCGTACAATAGACACTTTTTCTATTTGCGTGCTTATACTTAATGGTTTATTTACAACAATTGGGTTTATGCTACTAAACATTTTATGCTATGCAGATATTGAAGAAGCAGATTATGCTTCAGCAACTGGAATAGTCAGTACTACGCAGCAGTTATCTTTTTCTTTAGGAGTTGTTATTGCAGCTAGTGCACTACATATATTTAATAGTATTTTTGGTGAATTTAGTTTTAATGCATTTAATGCAGCTTTTATTGCTATTTCTGTTTTGGGTTTATTTAGTCAAGTTTATTTGAGTAAATTAAAAAATAATGATGGCGATGATTTGATAGATCACCATCATTTGGGTAACTAGATTGAGAAAGGTTGTAAATAGTTAATATGAAAATAAAGAATTTAAACATAGTAATTTTGGCTGCAGGTCAAGGAAAAAGAATGTTCTCTGATTTACCAAAAATTTTACATAATGTAGGTAATAAGCCGATACTACAACATGTAATTGAAGTGGCTTTGAAATTACAGCCTTCTAAACTTATTATAGTATATGGGCATAAGGCAGAGCGAGTAAAAGAGAAGATGGATAATACATTTGTTAATAATAATTTCATTTGGGTATTGCAAGACAAACAACTGGGGACGGGGCATGCATTAAAATGTGCATTACCATTTTTAGATAATGATGGTGTGACATTAGTATTATATGGAGATGTGCCTTTAATAACCGAAGAGTCGCTAACAAAAATGCTTGATAAATATAATGAAAATTTAGTAATGCTTGTAGCAGAAGTCGTTAATCCAGAAGGTTATGGAAGAATTATACGTAATGAGCATTCTGAAATTATAGGAATTGTTGAAGAAAAAGATGCTACAGCAAATGAAAAATCTATAAAAGAAATAAATACTGGATTTTATTTACTGCCCAATAAATATATTACAAAATGGTTAAATAGTTTAACTAATAATAATAGCCAAAATGAATATTATATTACGGATATTATAGGCAAGGCTTTTAATGAAGGGGTAAATATAGATTATGTTAAATCTACGAAGCAAAGTGAAATATTAGGAATAAATAATAAAAATCAATTAGAACAAATAGAGCGGTTATTACAAATTAAAAAAGCAGATCGTTTATTAGAAGATGGTGTTACTTTATTAGATAAATCACGTCTAGATATTCGTGGAAATTTAAGTGCTGGTAAAAATTGTATAATCGATATTAATTGTATTTTTGAAGGTGATGTACAGTTAGGTGACGATGTAGCAATTGGAGCATCATGTATTTTAAAAAATGTGATTGTTCATAATGGTGTAGAGATTAAACCATTTAGTATAATAGAAGAAGCAGAAATTGGAATAAATAGTAAAATTGGTCCTTTTGCACGTATAAGACCTAGTACAAAATTAGCAGAAAATGTTCATATTGGTAATTTTGTTGAAGTAAAAAATAGTAAAATTGCAGCTAATTCAAAAGCAAATCATCTAACGTATATTGGCGATAGTGAGATTGGTAGCCAAGTAAATATTGGAGCAGGATCGGTTACTTGTAATTATGATGGTAAAGATAAATTTAAAACAATAATTGAAGATAATGTTTTTGTGGGATCTGGTACAATGATGGTGGCGCCGGTAGTGCTTCATAAAGGTGGAGTGATAGGCGCAGGCTCAACTATTACTAAAGATACACCTAAAGATGAGTTAACTGTGGCAAGAGCTAAACAATTAACAATAGTGGGCTGGCTAAAAAGAAAAAGAAAAATTTAGAGATTCAAGGAAGTATAAAAAATGATAGGAATTATATTATTGGGAGCTCCAGGAGTAGGGAAAGG
>CALMTA010000316.1 GCA_937872505.1 uncultured Neisseriaceae bacterium
TTTGTGAATAGCAGATATTTGGTTATAGAATTCGTCTTGTCCTTTATCAAATCTTTTTAAAGAATTTGGCAGGAGTTGTTGTAGTTTTGGTTTATCTATAGTTGTTAAATTAAAATTAATAATAGTCTCAAGAATATTTAATAAACGCCTTGCATCGCCATCAGCCAAATCAATAATTAATTCTCTAGCTTCTTTATCTAAATTAAATTTAGCTTTGATTTTTATTAAAGATTTATCCAGGAGAGAAGCTAAATCTTCTTTGGTTAAAGAATTTAGAACAAATACCTGCAACCTAGAAAGTAAGGCGTTATTTAATTCAAATGAAGGATTTTCTGTAGTAGCACCAATGATAATAATTTTTCCATTTTCTAAATGATGTAAAAAAGCATCTTGTTGTGCTTTATTAAAGCGATGAATTTCATCAATAAAAATTACAACTTGTTTGTCAAATAAGCTATTTGTTTTTTTACTAGCATGTTCTAATGCTTCTTTTATCTCTTTTATACCACTAAATACTGCAGATAATTTTATAAATTCACATTGCCAAGTATTAATTAAAATATTAGCAATAGTGGTTTTGCCAATTCCCGGAGGACCCCATAAAATTATTGATTGAGGATTATTTGATTGAGCGAGGATTGTTAAAGGTTTATCCTTACCTAATAAATGTTTTTGCCCAATAACATCACTTAATATTTTTGGTCTCAGTATTTCGGCTAAAGGCTGATACATTTTATTTTTTTCCAATTGTTAAATCATAAAGTATAGCACCTATAGGACCGCCAATTAAAGGCCCTAGAATTGGAACTAACCATATATGTGAGCCGTCTGTTAATCCGTTATTATTAAAACCTAGTATAGCAGTTAGTAAACGCGGGCTAAAATCACGTGCAGGATTCATTGCATAACCATGCATGCCGCCAAATGACATTCCTATACCCACAATTAATATAGCTACTGCAAATGGTGCCATCCACCCAGCTTTATCAAAAATAAAGTGGTCTACTATGGCTAGAATGCCAAATAAAAGAATTGCTGTTGCAATAATTTCTGATATTAAACTAGGGATAAATGAGTCAATAGCAGGGAATGTAGAAAAAATATTAGCACTATGCGAAAGACTAGGGTCGCTAATTAAAAATTTTGCTTGATAAAAATAATAAACTAATGCAGCACCTAGAAAAGCCCCAATCATTTGTGCTATTATAAAATAGAGCATTTTATTTTTGGGGAATCGTTTAGTAATTACTAAAGATATAGTTACTGCAGGATTTAAATGAGCGCCGCTAATCCTATTGCTTACCAAAATACCTAAAAAAACCCCAATTCCCCAAGCAAAAGTTATATTAATGTAGCCACCTAAATTAAATAATGAATTCATAGCACAAACACCGTTGCCAAATAGCAAGATAAACATAGTACCAATTAGTTCTGCCATAAATTCTTTATAGTGAGTTTTTTTCATAAATTTTCCTTATTTATTTTGTTTATGGCGTTCTATACGTCTTTCATTTGGTGTCTTACTAAGTGGTCGGTATATTTCAATACGGTCAGCATTTCTAAGTTTATATGATTGAGGATTAATTTTTTTTCCAAATATGCCAGTTGGCATGTTTAAAACATCAAAGGAAGGAAATTCTTCTTGTATTGCTGATAAAGATATAGCTTCAGTAATACTTATTGAATCATCAATTTTAAGTTTAATAATTTTTTGTTTTTCAAAGGTTGCAAACGCAACCTCAATTTCAATAATCATTTTTTATAACTTTTAAATATATTGTTTCGAAGCTTCTTTAATAAAACAATCAATGATTGATTTACTTATATAAGCAAAAACTGGACCAATTAATTTTTCTAGGAAAAAACCTTTAAATTCATATTTTAAAACAAATTCTATTTTGCAGCCTGAGTCTCCTAAATTAAGAAAACTCCAATATCCAGAAAATGCTGTAAATGGCCCCTCAATTAAATAGATATTTATTTTTGAGAATTTAGTATAAATATTTTTGGTAGTAAATTGGGTTTTTACTTTTAAATATTCTATATAAATAGTACCAATAGCTTCGTTATCATTTTGGTTTTTTATTTCTGTAGCTACACACCATGGTAAATATTTAGGGTAATTTTTTATATCAGATACTAAATTAAACATTTGTTCTGGCGAGTAGGGAACAATAGCTGTCTTTTTTATTTCAATCATAAAAATCTTTAATAAAAATTATATTTTATTATATTTCTATTTTGCGACAAGAGACCATATAGTTAATGCTGGTATCGTTGCTAATATTTGCAGCTTTAGTTAATGGATTATAGCTTAAACCTTTAATATCAATTAATTCAAGATTATTTTGTATTAACATATTACGTAATTCAAACGGCTTTATAAACTTTTTATATTCATGTGTTCCCGCTGGTAAAAGTTTGAGTATATATTCAGCAGCTAATATTCCTAAAACATAACTTTTAAGGTTACGATTTAAAGTAGAAAAAAAGGCAACCCCTCCAGGCTTTAATAATTTAGCACAGTTAGCAATTATTATATTGGGATTAGGAACATGTTCTAACATTTCCATACAAGTAAGAACATCAAAATGATGAGGATTATTATTAGCCATTTCTTCAACTGAAGTACATTGATAATTAATTTCTAGATGGCTTTCATATAAATGGAGTTTAGCTATTTCAATTGCTTTTGCAGATAAATCAATTCCTGTAACATTAGCCCCGTTTCTTTTTAAAAGTTCTGCAAATATGCCGCCACCACAGCCTACATCAATAAGTTTAGTATTTTTTAATATAATGTTATCTTTTACAAATTGCAGCC